>NZ_JBNNVQ010000111.1:0-17784 GCF_050280625.1 Pseudomonas sp. NPDC089569 | reverse complement strand
AACAGTCGATTTTGCAATCTTTAGACGCCGAGCAACCTCAGCTTGCGTAAGCCCCTCATCCATCAATTTGATGATCTTGAATTTCAGTTCAGCCGCATCTGCTACAACCGGGTGCACAACGGGCGCGGGTGTCGATGGAATTGTGGCATCTATAAGTCCGGATGACTCAAGGTCGGCCTGGATGCTGCTGAGAATTGCACGAGGGGACTGTCCGCGCTGCGCAGCGTAGACAATGGTCAGAAAAGACAGGGGGTCTAACTGAAGCGCTTCGGCAAGTTCTTGGCTGACTTCAAGGGTCGCAGACCTGGTGCCGGCTTCAAGACGGCTGATGTGAGACTGATCAGTAAGCTTTGCAATGTCCTGTTGCGAGAGTTTTCGATGCGCTCTCAAAAACTGCAAGGCTGCTGCAAACGCGGTGCGAAGCGACATTCAGGCGTTCCTGTTAAACGGAACGATATGTCGGGATTGCGTTGTTCGATGCAAATGCTTATAGTCATACGCATCGAACGATTCGGGTTTACGTACATCTCCACACCCAGGCAAAAGCGAGGGGATAGGAAAGCGCACCATCACAAAGATTGCGCCGTAAGCCACTGGATCAATTCTCGCTAACGTGAATGTCAGCTCAATATATATCTAATTCGAGTGCGAGCGTTTTGCATGCGCCGTGGCCTGGATATACGGGCAGCCACGTTTAGTTTTTTCTATTTTCAGGCCGGCATTTTTTGATTGGCGATCGACATGAAAATCCAGATTTACTCGGATCTGCACAACGAGTTCGCCCCATTTGAACCGCCCTCGACTGACGCAGACCTAATTATTTTGGCCGGCGACATCGACACCCAGGCGAGGGGCGTCAGTTGGGCAAACGAGGTGTTCAGCCAGCCCGTCATTTATTGCGCCGGCAACCACGAGTTTTATAAAGGCCACATCGACCACACCCTGCGCAAAATGAAAGGCGCAGCAGAACCTCATGTGCACGTCCTGGAAAATGAGACGTGGGTTTGCAACCAAACGCGTTTCCTGGCCACAACGGCTTGGACGGATTTCTCATCGAGCGGAGATGTTGTGGCGGCGGGAAAAACCGCATGGGATTGGATGAATGATTTCCGGCTTATCCGGGCCGAAGACAACTTCCGTCGGCTGCGCCCGTCTGACCTCATCAGTCGAAACCATGCATCGTTTGCCTGGTTGACCAAGGAGCTTGATGAGCCATTTGTTGGCAAAACTGTCGTCGTGACGCATCACGCACCAGTGCCCGAGGTGGTCGGTGATAAGTATGAGGGGCATTTGAGCGCTGCTTACGCGAACAGTTGGCATGCGCTTCTTGAGAAAGCGGATCTCTGGATTTTCGGTCATACCCACAGGGCGATCGACGTCACGCTGGGCCGGTGTCGCGTGGTATCCAACCCTCGCGGCTACCCAAACGAATACACCGGTTTTGATCCCGGGTTCGTACTGAGCCTTTCCTGATTGCTGGTTAGCCGTTGCGTAGACCAAGCCTGCTTCGGTTATTGAAACAATTTTGGGACGCATCGACCTTTCGCTCATGCCAGTGGGTGGTGAGTGGGTTTGGCGCTGCTCTATTTTGATGAATGTGAGAGCACTGGATGATGTGTGGAATAGGCAAACAAATATTTATCTCTGTTATTTCGGCTTACGTTTCAGGCGCTTTGGGCCATGAGTGAGAAGGAGGATGCTCCGAGCATTCCTACAGCCGTCACCGCAGCCATGGAGAAGGACTTCGGTGTGCCAATCACGGCGTATTTGTTCGCAGCCGTCGACAGTCCACCTGTGCTCATGGGAACGATCTATGGTGATACCACAGGACGGTTTAGACAGGGCACAAGCATGAGAACGTCCGCGATAAAGAAGGCATTTTTCGTCGATGGATATTCATTGTTTGAAACCGTGGCAGGGAGTCGATACGCGGTGGTCAGCTGGGCTCCTGGCGGCAGCAATATTTACATGAACCGCATTTATCACTGAGCAAGTTGCGGATACGAATACACGGCATAAAAAAGGCTTTCGGGTTAACCAGGTGTTGATGTGAATCGGACATACGATTCTTTACCTGGTACTCGCGGGGGAGATCAGGTTACAGCGAAATGGCGAAAATGAGAGTTACAGGCACAGAGCTATTGGGCGATTTACTGTTTGGGTCAGCACGAATCCTTGGAGGATCAGCGCTCGGTGACGATGAGTTGATCGAGCTGGCCGCCGATACCTTCAGAGAAAAGCCTTTTTGTATCGTCAGGTGTTGGATGGTGTTGGATGTCATGCTCCCGGAATCTACAGAGCGGGAAATCAAAGCACAGGGCCTTGAGGCAACCGTCTTGTATGCCCAAACAGTAGTGTTCGACAGTCAGAACGATCACCAACCTGGTGACAGCGTTCTCAGTGATTTTCAGAGTGATTTCGACGGCTGCATTTTTGAAAGCAAAAACACGATCTTCATCCTAGCCGGTCGCGGCTCGCGCAAGCATACGAGCTTGCCTGCTTTTCAAATGCTGAATGCGTACGCAAATGCTGGTATTGGTGCATGGCAGTCTTCCTGACGCCTTCGTTTCGCCAGAGCGCTATCCAGAATTTTCTCCATTATTCATCCTCGGATAACGCGAATGTTTGACCCAAGAAATGAGCTTCCTTTGTGTGCCGGCCACTACGTACAAGCAATTGAGGCTGTGCGTGGAAAGGGGGCAGCTCTACAGCTGCTACGGGAGTTTTTATGCCTGAACGCTCATGCTGAAATTGTTTATGCGTCAGATATCAATGCCTACTTCCTTCGACTGGACGAGGTCGATCGGTGGAGTAACAAACGCGTCGGAATGCTCGACGCAGTGTCCACGATGCCATTCAAAGTTATCGAAGTGTTCCGGGCTGAAATTGCGACGTGGGCGCCACAGGATTACGCGCATGTCCGTGACAGCTTGGGGTTGAATGCCTTGATCAAACTGGGATTGCTTCCGGGCAACTGATCTCGGTTTCACATCAAGTTCGAATCATCGATCAACCCAGCCATATGCGAAGCGACGTGCGCTAACCACAGCGAGATAACGATATGCTCGATCCTAAACTGTTACGTAGCAACCTTCAGGAAGTGGCGGATCGTCTGGCATCTCGTGGCTTTGCCCTGGATGTTGCGCGCATCGAAGCGCTGGAAGAACAGCGCAAGATCGTCCAGGCCCGCACCGAAGCACTGCAGGCTGAGCGGAATGCGATTTCCAAAAGCATTGGTCAGACCAAGCAACGCGGCGAAGACATCGCACCGCTGATGGTCAATGTCGAGAGCAAGGGCAGCCAACTGAACGAGAACAAGGCTTCCTTGGACAAGATCCAGGACGAGTTGGAAGCGATCCTACTGGGCATTCCCAACCTGCCGCACGAATCGGTACCGGTCGGCAAAGACGAAGACGATAACGTCGAAGTGCGCCGATATGGCGCACCACGAATCTTTGATTTTGAGATCAAAGACCACTCCGTCCTGGGTGAGAATTTCGGCTGGGTGGACTTTGAAACCGCCGCCAAGCTGTCCGGCGCGCGCTTCACTCTGCTGCGCGGCCCGATCGCCCGTCTGCACCGCGCCTTGGCGCAGTTCATGATCAACCTACACACCAGCGAGCATGGCTACGAAGAGGTCTACACCCCGTACTTGGTGCGGGCCCCGGCGCTGCAAGGCACCGGTCAACTGCCGACGTTCGAGGAAGATCTGTTCAAGATCGCCCGTGAAGGTGAGGACGATCTTTACTTGATCCCTACGCCCGAAGTCCCGTTGACCAACCTGGCGGCAGGGCAGATTCTCGATGCAGAACAGCTGCCCCTCAAGTTTGTTGCCCATACCCCGTGCTTCCGTAGTGAAGCCGGCGCGTCAGGCCGCGACACCCGTTGCATGCTCCGCCTGCACCAGTTCGACAAGGTCGAGCTGGTACAGATCGTCGAACCTTCGAAGTCCATGGAGTCTTTGGAGGATATGACCGCTTGTGCGGAGCGTGTGTTGCAGGCGCTCGAATTGCCATACCGTGTTTTGGTTTTGTGCACCGGCGACATGGGCTTCAGTGCGGTCAAGACCCTCGGCCTGCAAGTGTGGATTCCGAGCCAGGACAACTACCGTGAAGTTTCGTCGTGCTCCAACTGCGGCGATTTCCAGGCCCGTCGCCTGCAAGCGCGTTGGCGCAACCCGACAACCCGCAAGCCGGAACTGGTGCACACCCTGAACGGCTCCGGCCTGGCGGTCGATCGCACCCTGGCGGCGGTGCTGGAAAACTATCAGCAGGCCGACGGTTCAATCCGCGTGCCGGATGTTCTCCAGCAGTTCATGGGCGGTGTCGACATCATTCGATGAAGACCTTGAATCTACCTTTGGCAGATACAGTGGATCACGACTTCGTTGACCACTGCCTTCCAGGGTTTTGGATGTGTTGGCCGCTGATATTGATCGCAATCCGGAGCGACTGCAGGGGATTGATGTTCTCCTGCTCGAACGGATCAATGCGTTGGTTGGCCTTTTAGAGGTTGATCTCACAGCGCCGCTTTCAGCGGATGACGAATGATTCAAATATGGTGCGCTGCGCTTGGCTGAAGGCGCTCGATCAATGCCACTCGGAGCAGCCTCCTGGGCAGCCAGCAGGCATCGTTTCTACAGAGTGGTGTAAAGCCTTCACGGCACCTTTAAAACGCTCCAGCGGCTTGTGGGTTTCACACCGAGTTCGAGTCATCGATCAACTCAGACCTGTGGGCCGCGACGTGCTCAACTTCGCGCAACCACAACCTTAGGAAACGGCGCCAATCATTGGCGTAACTGCCTTCCCGAAGTCGGGTCGACAACGCACTGGCGGCTTCAAATCGCATCCGCCAAGGCTGCGGTATGTGTTGATCAAGCACGAGCACAAAGTGGTGCCCGTCATTACCCAAGAATGGCGTTTCAGGTACCAACTCACGCAGCTCATCGATCGACATCAATGATGAATCACCGATAGGGTTTTCGAGATCCTGCTGTTCGATGTCGTCGAGTAGGGCCAACAATGGCCTCGCTTCTTCACTGCCGGGTCGTAGGCGTTCTAGAGTCCACAGCGTTTCACGGCGTGCGCGTTCGCGTTGCCAAAGAACCTTCAGATCATCGTTCATCAGTACTTCCTTACCGCAATAGATCATGCGTCAGCGTCGCAAAATGCCAAGCCTGCGCTACACCGTTGGGTCGAGTGAAATGCTCGGGTTTCCCAAGGGCAAAGACCGGAGAAAGGACAGTTTTTGGATGCCTGTATGTGGCCATTTTGCCAAGAGGCAGGTCGTTGTTTTTGACGTGTCGAAAATTATATTTTTTTTTGCCCCTTGAAAAATTTTTTCAGCGACGGATCTCTTATATTTGAGAGCAACAAAAAAGCAGCGATCTCGAAGACCCTGCTTTCCAAGGTCAGGATTGAGAAAAACGTCGCCTTTTGCTTCTGCGTTTGCCTCTGCTTTGGCTTTTTTCTCGCGGTCTGTCGTGCGGAACGCAGGCTCACGACGACCCCCAAGGGGGCTGGGCAAAATCGTTCTCCTTTGCGGCTGACAAGCCGCTGCTTCCCGT
This sequence comes from Pseudomonas sp. NPDC089569, assembly GCF_050280625.1. Taxonomy (NCBI): domain Bacteria; kingdom Pseudomonadati; phylum Pseudomonadota; class Gammaproteobacteria; order Pseudomonadales; family Pseudomonadaceae; genus Pseudomonas; species Pseudomonas sp. NPDC089569. Next base: position 12,218 of record NZ_JBNNVQ010000111.1, on the reverse strand, counting down.
TTGATTTCAAACAACGATCCAAAATTTTTGAAAAAATACACTGGGTAGAAAACTCTGGTTCGGCATATCGGGTGAGCAGAGGAATAGGGATGCACAACGAGTTGGAATCTCATGTGTGGCTGTTGGTGCAGAAAACATGCGATCAGTCGATGTTTGCTCAACTAATTGATGATGCTGTTTGCAGTTACAAAAGGAAACCAGGGCTCGATACGCTTGTCCGACTGCATGCGTCTGATGTCGGGCTGACTTGCATTCGGACGTTGCAAGATGTGCTGAAACTTCACGGGATTGATGTGGGCAATTCAGAGAGTTACATCGAACTGAGGCTTCGCCTGAAGACGCATCTGCGTGACCACGTGCAGTGGTATCTAGTGGAGAATGGGATCGCGGGTGATGCACTGAAAGACGATCAGTTGGCGAAAGATCTTGGCCTTTAGAGCACCATGATCAAACGGTGCGGTTTTATGGCTAACCGTGAGCTGATACGTGGTGTCTGATGTTATAAATCGTTACTATAAGTAATCACTATTTTTTACACATTCTTGGAGGCAAACATGTCAAAGCTCGCAGAATTCCGCCAACTCGAAAAGCATCTGGCTGACCAGCTTCAGGCGCTCGAAGCACTGAAAAGTGATGCTGGGTTGAAGAAAGAAATCGAATTTGAGACCAAACTGCGCGCTTTGTTGGGCGAGTATGGCTGCAGTTTGAAAGACGTCATCAATCTGCTCGACCCTCAAGCGGGTCGCCGTGCGCCTGTTGCTGATTCCAAAGCGGGTTCGCGTAAGCCACGTCAAATCAAGGTCTACAAAAACCCACACAGCGGCGAAGTCGTCGAAACTAAAGGCGGCAATCATAAAACGCTGAAGGAATGGAAAGCACAACACGGGGCGGCGATCGTCGAGTCCTGGCTGACCAAGTGATTCAGTGTTGATGACAAAAGGGCCCTTCGGGGCCCTTTTTATTGAGCGGAATTCATTCGGAATCGACTTTTACGTGATCACTTATAAGCTGGACAAGTATCCGCACCGGTTCGGTAAAGGTCTGCTGAGATCTATGCACAAGCCCGATATCTCGGTGGAAAGTATGTTGTCCAAGGTCGAGCGCTCGTACACCTGTTGACCATTCTTGATGGAGTGCTGTCTGCGGCACTAGCGCTACACCGACACCATTTTCGACCAGCTTGATGATGGCCTCCAGTTCATCCAGTTCACAGACCTCACGTAAGGTGAAATGCATCTGTCGCAGGAAACGATCTACCTGCCTGCCCCCGAAGGATGATCGGTCGTACCGAATGAATGGTTGGCTGGAAAGAAGTTTTGACCAATCTTCTCCCGGTACATCGCGCGGAACGATCAGACGATAGGGCTCAAGCGCCAAGGTCGTCCACCGCAGGTCGCTCTGGAGAGAGAAGGGCGGGCGAATGATTACTGCCATGTCAATTTCGCCGGCATCTACAAGGTTGACCAGTTCCATCGACAAACCTGGGATTACGCGCGTCCGGCACTGTGGGCATTGTTGGTGAAACTTGGCTAACGCGTCTGGTAAATAGGAGCGCTGGACGGAGGCAATAGCGCCGATGTTCACCAGGATGCTGGCTGGAAGTCCCACAGCGGTAGAGCCAAGGTTTTCGTAAAGGCGAAGCAGCTCTTGTGCTTGTAAGAGTATCTGGTGGCCCATCCTATTGAGGTGGGCCGAGCGGCCTTTCCTGTCGAAAATCTCGAAGCCGAGCTCGGCCTCCAGGCGCTGAATCTGGGCACTTACCGCTGCTTGGGTGAGACCGATTTTGCTCCCGGCAGCAGCGAAAGTACCCTCCCGCGCTACGGCGATGAGTGTCTTGAGTTCTTTGATCATTCACAAATATTAATTGTGTTTTTAAGAAATATATATTGATTTTTTTTGGTGGTTGTCCGACCTACGATGTTCCCATCCCCGGCAACGTCTGAACCCAGTAAGCCGATGTCGGTGGCGATCCTGAGCTTGAAGCATCGTTCGATACCTGCGGTCGGCACTCATGTGCTGCTCCGTTGTTCACCAACAAAAATTAATATTGGAGTTCTAATGAGCCTCTCGCCTTTTCACCTCGCAATCCCCGTTTACGACCTGGCTGCAACACGCACCTTTTATGGTGAAGTCTTTGGTCTAGAAGAAGGGCGTTCCAGTACTCAGTGGGTTGACTTCAACTTTTATGGTCACCAACTGGTAATTCACGAGCATCCAAAAACGGCTTCGCAAGAGAGTGTCCACAGCAATCCGGTCGACGGACACGACGTTCCCGTTCCGCATTTCGGCATCATCTTGGGCTGGGAAGATTGGGAAGCGTTGGCCGAGCGCTTGAAGTCCTTTGGCACTGAGTTTGTGATCGAACCGTACATTCGTTTTAAAGGGCAGGTTGGCGAGCAAGCCACCATGTTCCTGTTTGATCCATGCGGAAACGCCCTTGAGTTCAAGGCTTTCAAGGATATGAGCCAGCTCTTCGCCAAATAACAACAGCAGTGGCACAACAGCGTTGTGCCATTTGATCTCAAGTGAGCTGGAAGCTCATGACTCTAGCAACTGCCAATAAATGCAGACCTATCATTCCTACAAGAAGGCTAGACATGAAACGTATTCCCTTGGTGTGGCAAATTGTTGCCGGGCTGTTGCTTGGCGTGATCGTCGGTTGGTATTTCAATACCCATCCTCACTATCAATCTTGGGTTAGCGCGGAGATCCTGAAACCACTTGGTGACATCTTCATCAAGATGATGAAGATGGTGGTTGTACCGATCGTGTTCTGTTGCATGATCCTGGGTATTGCAGGGGGTGGAGATAACAAATCATTTGGCCGCATGGGTGTAAAGTCGCTGGGATACTTCTTTGCGATTACCGCTCTGGCGATTGTCATGGGGTTGTGTTTCGCGAACATCTTCGAGCCTGGCACAGGTACCGATATTTCAGGAATTTCTCACGGCACCACATCGGTCACCATGGAGCCTTCCAAAGGGGCACTCGTTATTTTGCAGAACATCGTGCCGGATAACGTGTTGGTAGCGATGTCAGAAGCGAAATTGCTGTCAGTGCTGTTTTTCGCGGTTCTTTTCGGCCTGGCATTGAACGCGCTACCAAGAGAGAAAAGCGCCCCCATGATCGGGGTAGTTCAGAGTATTTCGGATGCGATGTTCAAGGTCGTCTCAATCGTTATGGCCTACGCACCGATAGGAGTATTTGGCATGATAGGTGCGACTGTAGCAACCTTTGGGTTTGCCTCACTGTTGCCCTTGCTCAAGTTAATTGGTGTGGTTTATCTGGCTCTAGTTGTCTTCGCATTGGTGGTACTCGGTGGTATCTGCTATTTGATCGGCGAGAACCTTTTCAATCTGATCAAGTATTTCCGGAATGAACTGATTCTCGCATTCTCAAGTGCCGCATCCGCAGCAGTCATGCCGCAGTTGATGAGCAAGCTGGAGAGCTATGGTGTTCCGCGTCGGATCGTTAGTTTTGTGGTGCCGGTGGGTTATGCATTCAATCTGGATGGTGCGTCGATTTTCCTTGGCGTGGCTACGATTTTTGTCGCACAACTCTATGGTATCGACCTGTCGCTGTCTCAGCAGATTCTTCTGGTGGTCACGATGGTGCTGACGTCTAAAGGTGCTGCTGGGGTACCTGGATTCGCCATCATTATTTTGTCTGCCACTTTGGCGTCTAGCGGTCTTCCATTGGAGGGCGTAGCCCTCATCGCGGGGATCTTCAGGATTATCGATAGTGGAACAACCACGCTGAACGTGCTGGGAAATGCGATTGCACCATTGGTTATTGCCAAGTGGGAAAAAGCAGCCTTGGCCCCTCCAAATGGCGAGCGAGTCGCGCAGAAAGCATAGCTATCTATGAAGAGCCGTCGGCTATTAAAAGCCTAAGGCTCTTCTCGCTTTTTCGGATCAAAAATTAATTGCGATGCCAGTTATCTTTGCCAGTTTCAGAACCGCACAGTCGGTTTTCTGAAGTATATGGATTTAGATTCTCGACGTAACCATCAGGGCAGCGCACCTTTCTGGCGCCATCGCCCTTGATGTTGGAATTCGAAGGCGTATTTGCCGGACGGTTACGTAGCGGTAGGTTCTCTAATCGAATTAAATCGCGCATCGATGAGTTAAGAATTGTGTCCGGCGTATATCAAAAACTGATGCAATGCTTTGGCTGGAGCAGACACAAGAGCTGCACCATCCCATATGAGACCTAGCTCCATATCAGGAATGGAGTCAGAAAGGGGTCTGGTTCCAAGGCGCCGGCCTTCCAAAGACCAGGCTCGATAGACCATATCGGATAGCACTGTTACTCCAAATCCATTCGCGACCAGTCCTCGAAGTGCTTCCATTGATCCCGTACGAAATGCTATTTCGGGGAATACTCCTGCTTCTTCCCAATAGCGCGTTGTAGAGATTTCTCCTTCGTCCACCGTGAGCAAAAGGTAGGGGAAAGCCTCAATATCTCGCAGGCTGATGGATTCTTTTGCCATCAGCTCGTGATCGACCGCCAGCCAGACTTGCCGGCGAGATCTCATAAGCACTGCTTTTTCTAGAGGCATCAATTTGTCCGAGTTCGAACTGATGATGAGCCCTAGATCCAGTGCTCCCGACTTTACGCCCTCTTCAATGGACAAGCGATCAAGGTCATGGAGATCGAAATTAATTTCGGGGTAGCTGCGACGAAATCTGGCAAGAAGTGTAGGAAGGTAATAGCCCAACACCGTATAGCAAGCGCCAATCCTGACCGTTCCCGCCAGGGAAGTGGTGCCGCTCAAAGGCTCGCTGACAGCATCTTGTACCGCGTGAAGAATTGTCTGTGTTCGCTCTAGGAAGCGATGCCCTTCCAGCGTGAGGCGCACGCCATAGGGCAGTCGCTCAAACAGGCTTACTCCAAGTGTCGCTTCAAGCTGTCCGATTGCGCTGGTGATCGCTGATTGGGAGACGTGGTTGTTTGTCGCGGCTTGCGAAAATTGGCCCGTCTCCGCTGCGGCTGCGAAGTACCTAAGTTGGCGGAGGCTAAGGTCGCGTGGATTAGGCATCTGTTTTTTTTATACCTGAAGTCATTTTTTAGAATTATACGATAGCTCATCGGCTGAATAACCTATCTCAAAGTCGATCGCTGGTAGTCATGGTGATCCGAATACAAAAATAAAACCTGAGGGGTAGCTTCATGAGTACGGCTTTGCCGACGTTGGACGACAAATACGTCCTTGAATCGGGTCAAGTCCTGATGACCGGCGTTCAGGCCCTGGTTCGACTGCCTCTTATGCAGCGACAGCGCGATTTGTCTTCAGGCCTCAATACGGCCGGCTTTATCTCTGGTTATCGAGGGTCGCCCCTGGGTACCTACGACCAAACCCTTTGGAAAGCCAAAAATCATCTTAAGACGCATCACATTACTTTCCAGCCTGGCTTGAACGAAGACTTGGCTGCGACCTCGCTGTGGGGAACTCAACAGGTCAACATGTTCGATGGCGCCCAATATGACGGCGTATTTGGTATCTGGTACGGGAAGGGGCCTGGCGTCGACCGCTGTGGAGATGTTTTCCGGCATGCAAACGCTGCAGGCACCTCTCAGTTTGGTGGCGTATTGGCGATTGCCGGGGATGACCACGGCGCCAAGTCTTCGTCTCTACCGCATCAGACGGAGCACATTTTCAAAGCGGTGATGATGCCCGTGCTCGCACCATCGGGCGTACAGGAGTACTTGGACTTCGGTATTCACGGTTTCGCTTTGTCAAGGTTCAGCGGATGCTGGGTTGCTCTCAAAGCAGTGGCCGATACGGTGGAGAGTGGGGCGGTTGTGGACGTAAGTCATGATCGGGTGCAGACGCTGATCCCTGATTTCCCAATCCCTGCAGGTGGACTAAATATTCGTTGGCCTGATCCGCCTTTGGATCAAGAGAAGCGCCTCTTCGAACACAAGCTTTACGCTGCGGTTGCTTACGCTCGAAAGAATGGTCTTGACCGGCTGATAATGAATTCGCCAAAGGCGAAGGTCGGCATTATCACTTCAGGCAAGTCGTATCTCGACGTTTGCCAGGCGTTGAAGATGCTCGGGATCGATGATGATCGAGCTCAGCAATTGGGACTGCGTGTTTACAAAGTTGGCATGGTTTGGCCGCTAGACGCAGAGGGGGTTCGGCAGTTCGCCGATGGCCTTGAAGAGATTGTGGTGGTCGAAGAAAAGCGCCACTTGATCGAGTACCAATTGAAGGAGGAATTGTACAACTGGCGTGAGGATGTCAGACCTCGCATTGTCGGCAAATTTGCTGATAAGGGTGAGTGGTCGCTTCCACATACCGATTGGCTGTTGCCTGCTATTGGCGAACTCACTCCTGCGATGATCGCGCGTGCGTTGGCCAAGCGGATCCTTGGCCATGTCTCCAGCGAAGAGTTGCAAGTCTGTCTTGGAGTTCTGGAGGCTCAGGAAGCTGGTCGGTCTCATTACGCCACATGGGTTGAACGAGTACCTCACTACTGCTCGGGTTGTCCTCACAACACTTCTACTAAAGTACCCGAGAACAGCCGTGCTTTGGCTGGTATTGGTTGTCACTACATGGCGAAATGGATTTACCCGCAGAACGGTACATTCAGTCAGATGGGGGGGGAAGGTGTGGCCTGGATCGGTCAGGCACCTTTCACCAAAACTCCTCATGTATTCGCCAATCTAGGTGACGGTACATATTTCCATTCCGGAATTTTGGCGATCCGTGCAGCAGTAGCTGCTAACGTCTCGATCACCTACAAAGTTCTTTACAACGATGCCGTCGCGATGACCGGCGGCCAACCTGTTGATGGCACTCTCACTGTGCCTCAGATTAGCCGCCAGCTAGCGGCAGAAGGCGTAGGCCGTGTTGTTATCGTTACTGATCAACCAGAGCGATACGAACAACTCACCGATCTCGCACCTGGCGTTCCTGTTTTTCGACGAGATCGCATGGACGAGATCCAAAAGGAACTGCGAGAGTTTCGCGGTGTTTCGGCCATCATCTACGACCAAACCTGCGCTGCTGAAAAACGCAGGCGCCGCAAGCGTGGACAATTTCCAGACCCGGCTCGTCGCGTCGTCATCAATGAGGCCGTTTGCGAGGGATGCGGTGATTGCAGCAGTAAATCGAACTGCATGTCGGTTACTAACATTGCGACAGAGTTTGGTAATAAGCGAGAGATCGACCAGTCCTCTTGCAACAAGGATTTCACCTGCCTAGACGGGTTCTGTCCCAGCTTTGTAACTATAGAAGGTGGCAAGCTGAAAAAGCCTGCCGCGCTCGAAGAGTCTGCTAAAGACTTATGGATGTTACCGGAGCCACAGGTTAAGTCCGTGGAGCAGCCTTACGACATTCTCATTACCGGTGTAGGTGGTACTGGTGTCGTGACTATTGGAGCTCTACTCGGTATGGCTGCTTATGTCGAGGGCAAGGGAGTCTTGAACCTGGATATGGCTGGCATGGCTCAAAAGGGAGGAGCGGTGTGGTCGCACATTCGGATCGCTCATGAGCAAGCTGCGCTCGATGCGCCTCGCATTGCTGAAGGTGAAGCGAAGCTGCTTCTGGGCTGTGATCTTGTGGTCAGCGCCAATAGTGAAACGCTGGTCAAGCTACGACAGAACGTAACTCATGCGTTGGTCAATGTTGAGGAAAGCATCACCAGCGCATTCGTACGAACCTACGCAGGCCAGGCCGAGACGGGGGATCTTCTGAAGCACCCGGAGCCCGACTTTTGTGCTGATCATCTGCGTGCCCAGATCGATGATGCGTTGGGTTCCAGCAAGGCAGTTTTCATTGAAGCGAGCGAAGTGGCTACCGCGTTGATGGGCGATTCCATCGCCACCAACATGTTCATGCTGGGCTTTGCCTGTCAGATGGGTTGGCTACCAGTGAGCCAGCAATCATTGCTGCAAGCTGTGGAGCTCAATGGCACTGCGGTCGCCTCTAACAAAGCGGCTTTCATGTGGGGCCGTCGAGCCGCTGTCGATCTCCCGCGTGTGAAAGAGATGATCGCGCGCAAACAAACCGCTGGTGGACGCGTCCAACTGGCTCAATCGCTGGATGAGATTGTGCAGCATCGGGTTAGTTTTTTGACCGAGTATCAAGACGCTCGATACGCCGAGCGCTATTACCAGCGTGTATGTGACTTCAAGTCCCTTGAGACTCGAATAGCAGGTGAGCCTGGAGCGTTAACGGAAGCTGTTGCTCGTAACTACTTCAAGGTTATGGCGATCAAGGATGAGTACGAGGTTGCACGCTTGTACTCAAGACCTGAGTTCCTCGAAAAAATAGATGCTCAGTTTGAGGGTAATTACCGCCTCCAATTTCATCTTGCCCCACCGCTTTTCAGCGGCGGAAAAAAATCCGGTTATGGAGCCTGGATGCTCAAGGCATTCAAACTTCTCTCTAGTGTGCGGCGAATCCGTAACTCGTGGATAGACCCCTTTGCTCGAACTCACGAGCGAAAGGTCGAACTCGCTTGGCTCCAAGAATATGAAAACTTGCTCGACCTACTGGAAGCCGAACTTTCGCCTGAGAAGCTCAACCTCGCAGTTGAACTGGCTGAGCTACCTGATGCAGTAAGAGGCTATGGCCCAGTAAAGGATCGATATCTGGTACAGGCCAATATTCGCTTGAAGCAGTTGTCCTCTCGCTGGATGGCTCCAGTGTTTGTTGACGCCTCGATTGATCGAAAGTCAACGATCGCGCTTAAACAGCTTTGACTTCTGACGCGCATTCACTCACGGGCTAAGCCCTCATAGCCGGCCTAAAAGGTCGGCTTTCAGAACAATTAGAAAAGCGAGATGCTGAAAATGAATCAGTTACCTAGCTTGAATTTATTTCTTGGTGAAGAGATAGACATGCTGCGGGATTCCGTATCGGGGTTTGCTGCGAAGGAAATTGCGCTGGGTGCTGAAGCTGCGGATCGTGACGATCAATTCCCCATGGATTTGTGGCGCAAGCTTTGATCTTACTGTGGCGTCTCCGATAAAAATCGATTAGTAAGGGTGAAGTGTCATGGCGATGATGTGTTCAACTCCTGCTGCGGAACTACAAGGCGATCGAATTCGAAAAGTAGCACTATCGTTATTCGTTGCCCAAGGATACCAAGCCGTAAGTTTGCGGAATTTGGCCATTAACGTTGGCATTCAAGCCGGCTCACTTTACAGTCATATAGAGAGTAAGCAGTGCCTGCTCTTTGAATTAATTTCAATGCATGAGGCTGGGCTTCTACAGGTGCTCAAAAAGCGCTTGCTACATACCAACGCTGTCGCTGGAATTGAAGATTATGTAGCAAGTTATTTGAGGTTTATTTTTATGGGTCTTCAGAGTGTGACTTTGTCTCAGCGCGAGTGTGGTGGGCTGAATGAGCAGCAGCAAGACTACGTCCGAGGTTTGAGGGAAAGCCAGCAGCAGATTTTGTTAGGTATATTGGCGGAGGGTATTTCTCAACGGGTATTTTTTGTGAATGCTCCGGATGTCGCAGCTCAGGCGATTATCACTATGCTGAATGGCGTATATATATGGTATGGGATGGAGCTACCTAGTAAACGTGCAAAAATTATAGCGCACTATCAATCAATGGTTTGTCAGCTGCTCGGTCGAAATAGTGCTTGATCAAAGACTTTGTTAAATTTTTAACTAGAGCAGAGATATCAGCCATTTGTGGTTTGTGGTAAGTGCAAACGAGGCGGTTTGTATTTAAGGTGTGGATGAAAATAATGTTGTTGAGTTTTGGGGTGTTTTGATGAGTGTCGTCGCTGAAGTCTAGCGCCTGCGTGTCGAGGCGTATGATTCTGGCTAACTCCACCCCCGCAGTTGGGTGGGGGCGCTAATGTGCCTATGCATCACCGGTCAGGTGGATTTACTTTCTAGATTAAGGAGGATATTAGATATGAGGGTCGAACTATTAAAAACTTGCGAAGTATTTTCGAAGTCCTCTCAATGTATTTAGGGCAGGGTACCTGCGGCGCGAGTCACGATTTTAATATTTTCCCATGTCTTGGAGTAAAAAATGTCGAACACTAGAATGTCAGAAAATTCAGCCCGATTTAGCTTAGTGAAAACCTTTGTGTCCGGTGTCAGCCGTGCTTCTTGAAAAACAGTTGAATGGGGTTGATTGGCGATGCGCGATCGAAGAGTTGAATCATCAAGGCTGGACGGTTCTACCAAGCCTTTTCAGCGAAGCGCAGTGCCATGAGTTAGCGAGCTTGGCTGAAAATGAGGTTACCGTTATGGCAGGCACGGATGATCCGAATACCAGCCTTTGTAATGGCTGGCTCACTCATCTGACAAGGCCCGCAGAGATTTTGCAGCGTATTGAAGAGGCGTTATATTCCCAGCTTTATCAACTGGCGAATAAATGGAACGAACAATTTCAGGGCAGCTATTGCTTTCCCCGCAAGGCTTGGGAGTTAACCCAAGAGTGTAATGAATGGGGCCAGCATCGTTCATTGACTTACTTGTCCCGCTATGGCGAGGGAGATCATGAGCTTCTACACCAATGTGTCAAAGGAGGACAGAGAATTTTTCCACTGCAGGCTGTTGTGCTGCTTTCGCAGCCAGGTAAAGACTTTCAAGGTGGAGAGTTATTCGTATCGGAGCGGATACCTGGACTGATGCCTAAAACCTCCGTCCTACCTATGTGGCAAGGGGATGTTGCCATTTTTGCATTTAATAAAAGACCAATTCTATTCTGTCAGAGTGTTTTGAGAGCGATTGTGCGTTATGGAGTACAGCGCGTGCAATCAGGTGAACGTGTGGCCTTGAATTTAGTTTTTCATAAGGGAGTCGGTCAGAATGATATTACTCCAAGTCCTAATTATTATGAGGGGGCTAGTTCGAGGTTTTTGGTGCGTTTAGTCGAGGGAGGCAAGTTAATAAAATAATATAGTATTAAGGCTCGGGGTTTGGTCTGATGAAGTGTTGGAGCTGTTTCGAAGAAGGTCGAGCTCCTCTAAAGCTATAGCTGTAATGTATTTAACTCCGATTTCGAGAGTTTTTTCACTGAAATCATACTTTTCCCAGTAGACCCCTTTTGTTTTTAGTCTCAGCGGAATGGAGTCAAGCGGCCATTTTCATGCTGATTACCGACCAGACTGATCAACCTGCGACAAATTGGTGTTGGCCCGACCAAAGTCCCTACAAAACGCTGACGTGGCGCGCCCCTTGCTTTATGATTGATGTCGACAATGGCAATGTCATAAGAGGTTCGTCATGCAAGGCTCTACCCGCTACCACCGCGCTAAGCAGGTGCAAGGTCTGACCTTGGGTGAGGCTGAGCTTGGTGAGTTTTGCTTCAAAAAGCATTTTCATCTGGACTACCACCTAGGACTCATCACCCGTGGTGTAGAGCGAATCGGCTTCCGAGGCGCTTCTGAAAAGGTTGGGCCTGGATCCATAACGTTCATGCCGGCGTTTGAGGTTCATGATGGATCAGGAGACTCTTATTCAAGTGACACTCACACACTTAAGACTTTTCGCATAAATAAACATTTGATGCAGTCAATGATGACCGAAGTGTTGGGGCACGATCATGATGTAAGTCTCACGCCATCCATCACCCCTTCATCATATTGGTGGCATCAAATGAATCGTTTTCATGATGCCCTTATCGGCCCCACGCACATATCTGAACTGGCATTCGAGCAGGTAATGCTGCAATTCGTCTATTTTCTATTTGTCCACACGCAAAAGCTTGTGGCTCAGCCCTGCGATGGCACGCTTTCACGTAACGAATGGAGTCGTGTGGTGGATTTTTGCAACGTCAATATGAGTGACAAGATTGTACTGCATGACCTGGCGAGTCTTGTGGGGCTTGATCGATTTCAATTTCTCAGAGCGTTTTCACAAACCACTGGGATCACCCCTCATGCCTGGTTACTTCGACTTAGGTTGGAGAATGCATGCGCTTTACTCAGCGCAGGCAAACACTCTGTGGCTCAGGTAGCTGCTGAAGTAGGCTTTTATGATCAAAGCCACTTCAGCAGAGCGTTCAAAACCGCTTACAACGTTTCTCCCTCTTCCTACCAATCAATATCCTAGTGGCATGTATCAGACTCTTGCCATTGAGCCACTGATTTCGCGCTGACGCTTACACCCCCGCATACGACAATGACCAGATCCTTAGCTAGTGCAATTGATGGATGGTTCAGGTAGGCGACTGCCAGTGATACACCGCATGCTGGTTCTACCAATTGGCGCATGTCGTCAGCGTATCGAGCTA
>NZ_JBNNVQ010000110.1:0-17948 GCF_050280625.1 Pseudomonas sp. NPDC089569 | reverse complement strand
CCAGGTTTTCTTCCAGGCGCGAGGTCTTCGGATCGATGATATTGGCCACCCAACCGGCCAGTTGCAGACCATCCCTGGCAATCGCCTCGGAGTGGCCATGATCACGTCGCTACGGGTGGCGTGAGCCAGTTCCGGGGAGATTTCCGGATCCGGGTTCGAGCAGGCGAACACGATCGGGTTGGCAGCCATCGACTTCAGGCCTTCCGGGCTCAGCAGGTTCGGGCCGGACAGACCAACGAACACGTCTGCGCCTTGCAGGGCGTCGGCCAGGGTGCGCTTGTCGGTCGCGTGCGCGAAGACAGCCTTGTACTGGTTCAGATCATCACGACCGGAGTGAATCACACCGGTACGGTCGATCATGTAGATGTTTTCGATGTTGGCGCCCATGCTCACCAGCAATTTCATGCAGGAGATGGCGGCAGCGCCAGCACCGAGGCAGACGATCTTGGCTTCAGCCAGGGTCTTGCCGGCGATTTCCAGGGCGTTGATCATGCCGGCCGCGGTCACGATGGCGGTACCGTGCTGGTCATCGTGGAACACCGGAATGTCGCATTGCTCGATCAGGGCGCGCTCGATCTCGAAGCACTCTGGCGCCTTGATGTCTTCCAGGTTGATGCCACCGAAGGTGATGGAGATGCGCTTGACGGTGTCGATGAAGGCTTGCGGGCTTTCGGAATCGACTTCGATGTCGAAAACGTCGATGCCGGCGAAGCGCTTGAACAGTACGCCTTTACCTTCCATCACTGGCTTGGAAGCCAGTGGGCCGAGGTTACCCAGGCCAAGAATCGCGGTGCCATCGGAAATGACTGCAACCAGGTTGCCTTTGCCGGTGTACTTGTAGGCCAGTTCAGGATCGCGGGCGATTTCACGTACTGGTTCGGCTACGCCGGGGCTGTAGGCCAGCGACAGATCGCGGGCGGTAGCGGTGGCCTTGGTAAGTTCGACGCTCAGTTTCCCTGGACGAGGGTTGGCGTGATATTCGAGAGCGGCAGTTTTCAAATCAGACATGTGGGCATTCCGCTTTTACTGTTGGACAGACTGGTCAGCGAGGATACGCGCCTCGCAAAATCCCCACAAGACTGACCGGTCACCCCTGTCAAGCGCCCTACCCTACGACTTTGGGCCAAGAGCCGCGGAACAGAAGGGATAGACTGTTCACAATTGACAGAAAAAATGTCTACAATTTTTTGTTACTGCGCAACCTGAAGCATCGCCGGATCCGTCAACGGCAACATCCAGCGCGCCTGACCTTCCTTGAGTCCGCCACGACGCGAACGATCCAGTACCCAGCCACGCGCCTCAATCTGCTGACCTTTGAGCCTTTCAAGCGAGGCAACATCGAAACGTTCCAGCAAATTGGGTGCAACGCGCAGTACAACCGCATCCTGTAATTCGATCCAAAGCCCACCGCGATTGCGTTGGACCCTGCTCACACGACCACTGAGCACCGCAAAACCGGCTGCGCTGATCTGATCCGCTTTCAATACAGGTGACTGGCGCCAAACGCCGAGCCCGGCCTGACGGGCGCTGCGCTCCGCAGCCTGCTGACAATCGACCAGATCGACGTTCGGTTGAATGGCGACGAGAAAGCCGAGGCCTTCTGCGAGCATTTGCGCTTCGAGATTGGCACCGTCAGCGCCGTAGACATGGGCCAGGGTGCGGCCGTAGCGATCCTTGCTCTCTTTACCCGGCTGCAAGCCGACCCGTCCGTTGCTGGCTGACACCAGGGCTTCGAGACGCTTGCGCGCAACCACCGCGAACGGCTCGTCGGAGCGGCCTTTCTTGCCCAGCTCCGGCGTATTCAAGCCGATCATGCGCACGCTGCGGCCATCGTTCAAACGCAAGGTGTCGCCATCCACCACACGCTGTACGGCAACAGTTTCCAGGCCGCCCGGCACCGGGCAAAAGGCCTGGGCCGCAGAGAGCCAAATCGCGGGCACAAAAAAGGCGCCCACAAGGGACGCCTTTTTCATCAGCATGGAAAAACCGAAACGGCTTCCCAAGTTGATTGGCCTTAGGCCTTTTTCGCGCCGAAAGCACCGAAGCGGTCGGCGAACTTCTGAACGCGGCCGCCAGTGTCCAGAGTCTTTTGCTTACCGGTGTAGAACGGGTGGCACTCGTTGCAAACGTCGATCGCCAGGGCTTTGCCGAAGGTCGAACGGGTTTCGAACTTGTTGCCGCAGCTGCAGGAAACAGCAACTACTGGGTATTCTGGGTGAATTTCTGGTTTCATGGTGTCTTCCTCAGGCTAGCGTGCCGCCACCCAACACTATTGTTGAATACCGCACGTAATTAGGCCGCGGATTCTACCAGACAATCCCGATCACGCAAGTTGTTGCTCGGACCGACCGTCTGCTAGGCTCCCGACCCAATGCGCAATCCCCTTGTAGGAACGAGGCTTGCCCGCGAACGCGACTTATCAGGCACATAAATGTCGCCTGACTCACTGCATTCGCGAGCAGGCTCGCTCCCACAGGTCACTCGCCAACCTTATATACCCGCTGACCGAGATCCCCCCGCGTGCCCGACGCCATCTTGCGCCTCGCCCTGCCTTCGCCCCTGCGCCGCCTGTTCGATTACCGCGCGCCGGCGGGGGTCCCACGCGCCCGGTTGCACCCCGGCATGCGCCTGCGGGTACCGTTCGGTCGGCGCGAGATGATCGGGATTCTGGTGGAGATCACCGACACCAGCGACGTCCCGGCGGAAAAACTCAAGCCCGCCCTGGCACTGCTCGACACCACGCCGCCGCTGCCTGCAACGCTGTTCAAGTTGTGCCTGTGGACATCCCAGTACTACCAGCACAGCCTTGGCGACACCTTGAGCTGGGCGTTGCCGACGCTGCTGCGCCAGGGCGAGCTGGCCGAGGCGCGGCAGGAGCGCTTCTGGTCTGCCGCCCCCGGCGCACGCCTTGATGACCCACGCATCGCCCGCGCTCCGCGCCAGCGTGAAGCCCTGGCGACGCTGGCCCAACACCCTCACGGGGTACCCCATGCATTGCTGGGCAAACTGAAGCTGAGCAAGGACAGCCTCGATTTGCTACTGGCCAAGGACCTGGTGCAAGTCGAAATCCGCAAGCATGCGCCCGGCGCGCGTCACGAACACTGGCTCGCGCAGCCAGAGCTGCCGTTGAACGCAGAACAGCGCGCCGCCTGTGAAGCCATTCGCGCCGGGTTCGACAGCTATCATGCCTTCCTGCTGGCCGGCGTGACCGGCAGCGGCAAGACCGAAGTGTATTTGCAACTGATCCGCGAAACCCTGGAGGCCGGCAAGCAAGCGCTGGTACTGATTCCGGAAATCAACCTCGGCCCGCAAACCCTGGCGCGCTTCGAACAACGGTTCAATGCGCGCATTGCCCTGATTCACTCGGCGGTCAACGACCGCGAACGCCTCGATGCCTGGCTCGCCGCCCGCGACGGCGAGGCCGACATCATTATCGGCACCCGTTCGGCGCTGTTCACACCGATGAAAAATCCGGGGCTGATCATTATCGATGAGGAGCATGACGGCTCCTATAAACAGCAGGAAGGCCTGCGCTACCACGCCCGCGACCTGGCACTGGTGCGTGCGCGACAGGAAAACATACCGATTGTCCTGGGCTCCGCGACACCCTCACTGGAAAGCCTGCACAACGCCCACACCGGCCGATATGGCCTGCTGCGACTGAATGAACGCGCCGGCGGGGCCAAACAGCCTCGCTTCCTGCGCCTGGATGTGAAGAGCCGCCCACTGGACAGCGGGATTTCCGGGCCGATGCAGCAAGCCATCGGCCAGACCCTCGCCGCAGGCCAACAGGTGCTGGTTTTCCTCAACCGCCGGGGCTTCGCCCCGACCCTGCTCTGCCATGACTGCGGCTGGATGTCCGAGTGCCAACGCTGCGATGCACGCATGACGGTGCACCAGCGCTATGGCGAATTGCGCTGCCATCATTGCGGTTACGTCGAACGCGTGCCGCGCCAGTGCCCCAAGTGCAACAGGGTCGATCTGCGCCCGGTGGGTGCGGGCACCGAGCGCGCCGAAGAACGCCTGTCGATTCTGTTCCCCGATTACCCGGTGCTGCGAGTCGACCGCGACAGCACATCGCGCAAGGATGCGATGAATCAGCTGTTCGCAACCATCCAGAAGGGCCAGCCGTGCATTCTGGTGGGTACACAAATGCTCGCCAAAGGGCACCACTTCCCACGGGTGACCCTGGTGTCGATCCTCGATGCCGACGGCGGTCTGTTTTCCGGCGACTTCCGTGCCAGCGAGCGCATGGCGCAATTGATCGTCCAGGTCGCCGGACGGGCCGGGCGGGCGGAAGAACCCGGCAAAGTGATCATCCAGACACACCTGGCCGACCACCCTCTACTGGTGCAACTGACCGAGCAGGGCTACTTCGCCTTCGCCGAACAGGCCCTGAGCGAGCGTCGCGCCGCCGGCCTGCCGCCGTTCGCCCACTTGGCGCTGTTGCGCGCCGAAGCGCACAAACCGGGTCAGGCCGAAGGGTTTCTCGATGAAGCGTGCAGCGAGGCCGAGCGCCTGCTGGCCGAGCAGAACCTGACCGGCATCGAGCTGCTTGGGCCGGTGCCCGCACCGATGGAGCGGCGCGCCGGGCGCTTCCGGGCCCAGTTGCTACTGCAGGCGACCGCCCGGGCACCGCTGCACCGGCTGCTCGCCAGTTGGCTGTTGGTGCTGGAGCAAATGCCGAGCGGGCGTGCAGTGCGCTGGTCCCTGGATGTTGATCCCGTCGATCTGTATTGATAGATAAATCGCCTTCTCTCGTAGGAGCCAGGCTTGCCGGCGAAGGCGATCTCACGGGCACCTTCGCCGGCAAGCCTGGCTCCTACAGGGAAAGAGGTCCAACTTGTCACCGCATATCCATAACCTGCCCGCTATAGTTGGCAAGCCAGCCCTGGCAACGGATAATGCCCAGTTTTTCCACCAGCGCATCGAAGCGCCGCCGCGCATGCGGTTGAAAGAGAAGACCATGAAAGACACCATTCGCCAGCTGATCCAACAAGCCATCACCCAACTCGTCAACGAAGGTGTGTTGCCTGAAGGCCTGACGCCGGCGATCCAGGTGGAAAACTCCCGCGACAAGACCCATGGCGACTTCGCCAGCAACATCGCCATGATGCTGGCCAAACCGGCAGGCATGAAACCGCGTGACCTGGCGGAAAAAATCATCGCCGCGCTGCCGGCCGATGAAAACGTCTCCAAGGCCGAAATCGCCGGCCCCGGTTTCCTGAACTTCTTCCAGAACACCCAGGCTCTGGCAACGCGCCTGGACGCGGCCCTGGCCGATGAGCGCATCGGTGTGCGCAAGGCCGGCCCGGTACAGCGCACCGTTGTCGACCTGTCGGCCCCCAACCTGGCCAAGGAAATGCACGTTGGCCACCTGCGCTCGACCATCATCGGTGACGGTGTGGCCAGGGTGCTGGAGTTTCTGGGCGATACCGTGATCCGTCAGAACCACGTGGGCGACTGGGGCACCCAGTTCGGCATGCTGATGGCTTACCTGCAGGAAAACCCGATCACCAGCGACGAGCTGTCGGACCTGGAAAACTTCTACCGTGCCGCCAAGCAGCGCTTCGACGAGTCCGAAGAGTTCGCCGACCGCGCCCGCGGCCTGGTGGTCAAGCTGCAGGCCGGCGATGCGGACTGCCTGGCCCTGTGGACCAAGTTCAAGGACATCTCGCTGTCCCACTGCCAGAAAATCTACGAACTGCTCAACGTCAAGCTGACCATGGCCGACGTCATGGGCGAAAGCGCCTACAACGATGATCTGATCAACGTGGTCAACGACCTCAAGGCCGCTGGCATGCTGGTTGAAAGCAACGGCGCCCAGTGCGTGTTCCTGGACGAGTTCAAGAATGCCGACGGTGATCCGCTGCCGGTGATCATCGTCAAGGCCGATGGCGGTTACCTCTACGCCACCACCGACCTGGCCGCCGTGCGCTATCGCAGCGGCAAGCTCAAGGCCGACCGTGCGCTGTATTTCGTCGACCAGCGCCAGGCCCTGCATTTCCAGCAAGTATTCGCCGTGGCACGCAAGGCCGGGTTCGTGACGCATCCGATGGAAATGGAGCACATGGGCTTCGGCACCATGAACGGCGCCGATGGTCGTCCGTTCAAGACCCGCGACGGCGGTACCGTGAAGCTGATCGACCTGCTGACCGAAGCCCAGGAACGCGCCTACACACTGGTGAAGGACAAGAACCCGGAACTGGCCGAAGCCGACTTGCGCAGCATCGCCAAGGTCGTGGGTATCGGCGCGGTGAAATACGCCGACCTGTCCAAGCACCGCACCAGCGACTACAGCTTCAACTTCGACCTGATGCTGAATTTCGAAGGCAACACCGCGCCTTACCTGCTGTACGCCTACACCCGCGTGGCTGGCGTGTTCCGCAAACTCGGCAAGGACTTCAGCGAAATCGAAGGCCAGATCGTCCTCGAAGCTGCACACGAGCACGAACTGGCCGCGAAACTCGCGCAATTCGGCGAAGTACTGAACAACGTGTCCGACAAAGGCACGCCACACACGCTCTGCACTTACCTGTATGACGTCGCCGGCCTGTTCTCCAGCTTCTACGAGAATTGCCCGATCCTGGCCGCCGACACCCCGGAGCAGATGCAGAGCCGCCTGCGCCTCGCCGCACTGACCGGACGCACCCTCAAGCAAGGCCTGGAACTCCTGGGCCTGGAAACTCTGGAGCGAATGTAAGTTGGCTGCCAAGAAAAAACCTGCACCCAAGCGTGGCGCCAGCCGTTACCAAGCTCCAGCAAAACAGCCGATCCCGGGCTGGCTGTGGATGGCCATTGGCCTGACGGTCGGTGCATTCATCGTATTCCTGATGAAGTTGGAACCAGGCAAAGGCAGCGACACGGTCAAGCGCGAAAAGGTCGAGAAGATCGAACAGCAGAAGGCCAGCAAGATCGCCGAAGCCAACAAGACCCCACCAAGCCCGGCGCAACCGGTGAAGCCGAAGTACGACTTCTACACCCTGCTGCCGGAATCGGAGGTCATCGTGCCGCCGGATGCCGTGCCGGAAAAAACCCTGCCGACGCCACAGGTACCTGCCATTCCGACCACGCCGGTGACTCCGGCGGAAGCGGCGAAGATCGATACGGCTCGCGCCCAGGCGGCCCTGTCCGGCATTACACCGCCACCGGCACCGCCCGTCACCAAGGCCGCACCGGTCACCAAGTTCTTCCTGCAGGCCGGTTCGTTCCGCAAGGAAGCCGATGCGGACAAGGTTCGTGCACAAATCATCCTGCTCGGCCAGGCTGTGGCGGTCGAATCCGGCACGGTGAAAGACGAGACCTGGTATCGGGTACTGGTCGGACCGTTCAGCAATCGTGAACAGCTGACCACCGCGCAGAAGCAATTGGCCGGCGCCGGCTTCAGCAATCTGCTGTTACAACAACGCCAGAGCCGCTGATTCCGTCAAAAGTACCGAGTCATCTTCATCGCGAGCAGGCTCGCTCCCACAGAGTTCCCTGTGATCCTGTGGGAGCGAGCCTGCTCGCGATGACGCAATGTCCAGCGCTACTTCTCCCTGATCTGACGCACACCACTCGTCCCCTCTCCCGCCGTACAGTTGAAATCCTCGGTACCACCCCCATATGAGTTGCCATAGGCATTTTCGCCCCGCTGCGTGGAGACTCTTCCCTTGACCACCATCGTTTCAGTTCGCCGCCAAGGCAAAGTCGTCATGGGCGGCGACGGCCAGGTTTCTCTCGGCAATACCGTGATGAAAGGCAACGCCAAGAAAGTTCGTCGCCTGTACCACGGTGAAGTCCTCGCCGGCTTTGCTGGCGCCACCGCTGACGCCTTCACCCTTTTCGAACGTTTCGAAGGTCAGCTGGAGAAGCATCAGGGCCATCTGGTGCGTGCCGCCGTCGAACTCGCCAAAGAATGGCGCACCGACCGCTCCCTGAGCCGCCTTGAAGCCATGCTCGCAGTGGCCAACAAAGACGCCTCCCTGATCATCACCGGCAACGGTGACGTGGTCGAGCCAGAACATGGCCTGATCGCCATGGGTTCCGGTGGCGCCTTTGCCCAGGCTGCCGCCAGCGCACTGCTGAAGAAAACCGACCTGTCGGCCCGGGAAATCGTCGAGACCGCCCTGGGCATCGCCGGCGACATCTGCGTATTCACCAACCACACCCAGACCATTGAGGAGCAGGACTGCGCCAAAGGCGACGAGTAAGTCTGTTTCGGCCGCATGCCACGACTCACTTCGTTCAAGGTCCGCCAATTATTATGTCCATGACTCCCCGTGAAATCGTCCACGAACTCAATCGCCATATCATCGGCCAGGACGATGCCAAGCGCGCCGTCGCCATTGCCCTGCGCAATCGCTGGCGCCGGATGCAGCTGCCTGAAGAGCTGCGCGTTGAAGTAACGCCGAAAAACATCCTGATGATCGGCCCGACCGGCGTCGGTAAAACCGAAATCGCCCGTCGCCTGGCCAAGCTGGCCAATGCACCGTTCATCAAGGTCGAAGCGACCAAGTTCACCGAAGTCGGCTACGTAGGTCGCGACGTCGAATCGATCATTCGTGACCTGGCCGACGCCGCGATCAAGCTGCTGCGCGAACAGGAAATCACCAAGGTTCGCCATCGCGCCGAAGACGCCGCCGAAGAGCGCATCCTCGATGCGCTGTTGCCACCGGCACGCATGGGCTTCAGCAACGACGACGCCCCGACCACCGACTCCAACACCCGTCAGCTGTTCCGCAAGCGCCTGCGCGAGGGTCAGCTGGACGACAAGGAGATCGAGATCGAAGTGGCCGAAATGTCCGGCGTCGATATCTCCGCGCCTCCGGGCATGGAAGAAATGACCAACCAATTGCAGAGCCTGTTCGCCAACATGGGCAAGGGCAAACGCAAGAGCCGCAAGCTCAAGGTCAAGGAAGCGCTGAAACTGGTACGCGACGAAGAAGCCAGCCGCCTGGTCAACGATGAAGAATTGAAAGCCAAGGCCCTGGAAGCGGTCGAGCAGCACGGCATCGTGTTCATCGACGAAATCGACAAGGTCGCCAAACGCGGCAACGTGGGCGGCGCCGACGTCTCGCGCGAAGGTGTGCAGCGTGACTTGCTGCCGCTGATCGAAGGCTGCACCGTCAATACCAAACTGGGCATGGTCAAGACCGACCACATCCTGTTCATTGCTTCCGGTGCTTTCCACCTGAGCAAGCCGAGCGATCTGGTGCCAGAACTGCAGGGTCGCCTGCCGATTCGTGTCGAGCTCAAGGCGCTGTCGCCGCAAGACTTCGAGCGCATCCTCAGCGAGCCGCATGCATCGCTCACCGAGCAATATTGCGCACTGCTGAAAACCGAAGGCCTGACCATCGAATTCCAGCCAAGCGGCATCAAGCGCATCGCCGAGATCGCCTGGCAGGTCAACGAGAAAACCGAGAACATCGGTGCCCGTCGTCTGCACACCCTGCTTGAGCGCCTGCTCGAAGAGCTGTCGTTCAGCGCCGGCGACCTGGCCAGCGCCCACGATGACAAGGCGATCCAGATCGACGCCGACTACGTCAACAACCATCTGGGCGAATTGGCGCAGAACGAAGACCTGTCCCGTTATATCCTGTAAGCCAGACCTGTAGGAGCGAGCAAGCTCGCGATGGATGCCAGAGCACCGCGGGGTATCAGGTACCCCGCGTTATCGTTGACGTCCATCGCGAGCTTGCTCGCTCCTACAGGGTTCCCTCCCCAACGGAACTTTGGCCATGCTCCCCACCGACATCAAACTGCACAAAGCCTCGAAAACCCTGACGCTCAAATACGCGTCCGGCGAGGAATTCACCCTGCCCGCCGAGTTCCTGCGCGTGCACTCTCCCTCCGCCGAGGTCCAGGGCCACGGCAAACCCATCCTGCAATTCGGCAAGATCAACGTAGGCCTGACCAAGATAGAACCGGCCGGTCAGTACGCACTGAAACTGACCTTCGACGACGGCCATGACAGCGGGCTGTTCACCTGGGAATACCTCTTTGAGCTGGGGCGACGTTATGACGCACTCTGGGAGGACTATCTCGCCGAACTCAAAGCCGCCGGAAAAAGCCGCGACCCGGACGAATCCGTCGTCAAGCTGATGCTCTAGCCTGAGCCTCTTGCTCTTTAGAGGGCATTTTCTAATTTCATCTGTTTGAATGCTCGGCTTCGAGACCGATGATCGGTCCGCTTGCGAAAAAAATTAAACTCGGGTAACCAATGGACTTGGCAGGTTCCCTGCAGTGATCTCTGCGAACCAAAAGCAGCGATGCGGTATTAACGGTCACCCGAGCAGTAGTACCTGGCATTGGCTGTGTGACTGCACAGCAGGAGCTCCGGGTACTCGTCTCAGGACAATGGAGCGTCGTAGATGAGTAACAAGAATAACGATGACTTGAAGTATCAGGCCTCGGAAAACACCTTGGGACTGAATCCTGTCGTTGGGCTGCGTGGAAAGGATCTACTGGCTTCTGCTCGAATGGTGCTCAGGCAGGCCATCAAGCAACCGGTGCACAGCGCCAAACATGTTGCGCACTTCGGCCTTGAACTCAAGAACGTGCTGTTCGGCAAATCCGAACTGCAACCGGCTAACGATGACCGTCGTTTTGTCGACCCGGCCTGGAGCCAGAACCCGCTCTACAAACGTTACATGCAAACCTATCTGGCGTGGCGCAAGGAACTCCACGACTGGATCGACGACAGCAAACTCTCGTCCAAAGACGTTGCTCGCGGGCACTTCGTGATCAACCTCATGACTGAGGCGTTCGCCCCGACCAACACCGCTGCCAACCCGGCGGCCGTCAAACGCTTCTTCGAAACCGGCGGCAAAAGCCTGCTCGACGGTCTTTCGCACCTGGCCAAGGACCTCGTCCATAACGGCGGCATGCCGAGCCAGGTCAACATGGGCGCATTCGAGGTAGGCAAGAGCCTGGGCGTGACCGAAGGCGCAGTCGTTTTCCGCAACGACGTCCTGGAGCTGATCCAGTACAAACCGACCACCGAGCAAGTCCTCGAACGTCCATTGCTGGTGGTACCACCGCAAATCAACAAGTTCTATGTATTCGACCTGAGCCCCGACAAGAGCCTGGCGCGCTTCTGCCTGCGCAGCAACGTGCAGACCTTCATCGTCAGCTGGCGCAACCCGACCAAGGAGCAGCGCGAGTGGGGCCTGTCGACCTACATCGAGGCGCTCAAGGAAGCGGTCGATGTGGTCACCGCCATCACCGGCAGCAAAGACGTGAACATGCTCGGCGCCTGCTCCGGCGGCATCACCTGCACCGCGCTGCTGGGCCACTACGCAGCCATTGGCCAGAACAAGGTCAATGCCCTGACGCTGCTGGTCAGCGTGCTCGACACCACCCTCGACAGCGACGTTGCCCTGTTCGTCGACGAACAGACCCTGGAGAGCGCCAAGCGCCACTCGTATCAGGCCGGCGTACTCGAAGGCAAGGACATGGCCAAGGTCTTCGCCTGGATGCGCCCCAACGACCTGATCTGGAACTACTGGGTCAATAACTACCTGCTGGGCAACGAGCCGCCGGTGTTCGACATCCTGTTCTGGAACAACGACACCACGCGTTTGCCGGCAGCGTTCCACGGCGACCTGATCGAGATGTTCAAGAACAACCCGCTGATTCGCCCCAATGCACTTGAAGTGTGCGGGACCGCCATCGACCTGAAACAGGTGACTGCCGACATCTTTTCCCTGGCCGGCACCACCGACCACATCACGCCGTGGAAGTCCTGCTACAAATCGGCGCAACTGTTCGGTGGCAAGGTGGAGTTCGTGCTCTCCAGCAGCGGACATATCCAGAGCATCCTGAACCCGCCGGGCAATCCGAAATCCCGTTACATGACCGGGACGGAAATGGCCGACAGCGCAGAGGAGTGGCAAGAGAACTCCACCAAGCACACCGATTCCTGGTGGCTGCATTGGCAGAACTGGTTGGCCGAGCGTTCCGGCGAGATGAAAAAAGCACCGACCAAACTGGGCAACAGGGCTTACCCGGCAGGTGAAGCATCGCCAGGTACCTATGTTCATGAGCGGTAACTGACACACCTCGCCCTACCCACTGTAGGAGCGAGCAAGCTCGCGATGGACGTCAACGAAAACGCGGGGCACCTGGAACCCCGTGGAGCTCTGGAATCCATCGCGAGCATGCTCGCTCCTACAGTGGGCGGGGACGGGGAAGAATTCGAGAGACACAGGGCCAGAAGCATGCCGCAACCGTTCATTTTCCGTACCGTCGACCTGGATGGCCAGACCCTCCGTACGGCCGTGCGCCCCGGCAAGCCTCACTTGACGCCCTTGCTGATATTCAACGGCATCGGCGCCAACCTGGAACTGGTTTTTCCGTTTGTCGCGGCACTGGACCCCGATCTGGAAGTGATCGCCTTCGACGTGCCCGGTGTCGGTGGCTCGTCGACGCCGAATCGACCCTACCGGTTTCCCGGCCTGGCGAAACTCACGGCACGCATGCTCGATTACCTGGACTACGGACAGGTCAACGTGATTGGCGTGTCTTGGGGAGGCGCCCTCGCCCAGCAGTTCGCGCATGACTATCCGGAGCGTTGCAAGAAGCTGGTACTGGCCGCTACCGCAGCAGGTGCCGTGATGGTGCCAGGCAAGCCGAAAGTACTGTGGATGATGGCCAGCCCCCGACGCTATATCCAGCCTTCGCACGTGATCCGCATCGCGCCGATGATCTATGGCGGTTCGTTCCGGCGTGATCCGACGCTCGCCGCGAGTCACGCTGCCAAGGTGCGCTCGGCGGGCAAGCTCGGTTACTACTGGCAGCTGTTCGCAGGCCTGGGCTGGACCAGCATTCACTGGCTGCACAAGATCCACCAGCCGACCCTGGTGCTGGCCGGCGACGACGACCCGCTGATCCCGCTGATCAACATGCGCTTGCTGGCCTGGCGGATTCCCAATGCCCAACTGCACATCATCGATGACGGGCATCTGTTCCTGATCACCCGCGCCGAAGCGGTGGCGCCGATCATCATGAAGTTTCTCGAGCAGGAGCGGCAGCGTGCAGTGATGCATCCACACCCCTCACCACTGGGTGGTTGATCGTCCCACCCACGGTCGGCAGGAAGCCGTACCACGCAATATCCCGTTACAGCGTCTATGGTGTTCTGGTTCGGTGTGTTTGTATTTGGCCTGAAGACGAAGGAGTGTTGAGTCATGCGCGATAAACCAGCGAGGGAGTCACTACCCACTCCCGCCGCGTTCATCAATGCACAAAGCGCGATTACCGGCCTGCGAGGGCGGGATCTGATTTCGACGTTGCGCAGTGTTGCCGCCCATGGCCTGCGCAACCCGGTGCACACCGCTCGACACGCCTTGAAGCTCGGCAGCCAATTGGGTCGCGTCCTGCTGGGCGATACCCTGCACCCGACCAACCCGCAGGACAGCCGTTTCTCCGATCCGGCATGGAGCCTGAACCCGTTTTACAGTCGCACCCTGCAGGCTTACCTGAGCTGGCAAAAGCAGGTCAAGAGCTGGATCGACGAGAGCAGCATGAGCCCGGACGATCGTGCCCGCGCGCACTTCGCATTCGCCTTGCTCAATGACGCCATGTCGCCATCCAACAGCCTGCTCAATCCGCTGGCGATCAAGGAAATTTTCAACTCAGGCGGTAACAGCCTGGTCCGCGGGATCGGCCATTTGCTGGACGATTTGCTGCACAACGATGGCTTGCCCCGGCAAGTCACGAAACAGGCATTCGAGGTCGGCAAGACCGTTGCCACCTCCGTCGGCGCCGTGGTGTTTCGCAACGAATTGCTGGAGCTGATCCAGTACAAGCCGATGAGCGAAAAGCAGTATGCCAAACCGCTGCTGGTGGTCCCGCCGCAGATCAACAAGTACTACATTTTCGATCTCAGCCCCCATAACAGCTTCGTCCAGTTCGCGCTCAAGAATGGGCTGCAAACCTTCGTGATCAGTTGGCGCAACCCGGATGTGCGCCATCGTGAATGGGGTTTGTCGACCTACGTTGAAGCGGTGGAAGAAGCCATGAATGCCTGTCGGGCGATCAGTGGCGCACGGGAGGTCAACCTGATGGGGGCCTGTGCCGGCGGACTGACGATTGCCGCGTTGCAAGGGCACTTGCAGGCAAAGCGGCAACTGCGGCGGGTGTCCAGTGCGACCTACCTGGTCAGCCTGCTCGACAGCCAGCTGGACTCGCCAGCGACTCTCTTTGCCGACGAGCAGACACTGGAAGCCGCCAAGCGCCGCTCCTACCAGAAAGGCGTGCTGGACGGTCGCGACATGGCCCGGGTCTTCGCGTGGATGCGCCCCAACGACCTGATCTGGAGTTACTTCGTCAATAACTACCTGTTGGGCAAAGAGCCGCCAGCCTTCGACATTCTCTACTGGAACAACGACAACACGCGTTTGCCGGCGGCCCTGCATGGCGACCTGCTCGACTTCTTCAAGCACAACCCGCTGAGCCACCCGGGCGGTCTCGAAGTCTGCGGTACACCGATCGACCTGCAGAAGGTCACCGTCGACAGCTTCAGTGTCGCCGGCATCAACGACCACATCACCCCCTGGGATGCGGTGTATCGCTCGACGTTGCTGCTGGGGGGTGAGCGCCGCTTCGTGCTGTCCAACAGCGGTCATGTGCAAAGCATCCTCAACCCGCCGGGCAACCCGAAAGCCAACTACGTCGAAAACGGCAAGTTGAGCAGCGACCCACGCGCCTGGTACTACGACGCCAAACACGTCGACGGGAGTTGGTGGACGCAATGGCTGAGCTGGATCCAGGAGCGCTCCGGCGAACAAAAAGAAACCATCATGACCCTGGGCAACCAGAATTACCCACCGATGGAGGCGGCGCCCGGTACCTATGTACGGGTGCGCTGACGTTCAAACAAACCACGGCCGCTGCCGGCCGTGGCATGACCCGAACTTTAAGAAGACTGGATGAAAACCCGCGACCGCATCCTCGAATGTGCCCTGCAGTTGTTCAATCAGAAGGGCGAACCGAACGTCTCCACCATGGAAGTGGCCAACGAAATGGGCATCAGCCCGGGCAACCTCTACTACCACTTTCACGGTAAGGAGCCCTTGATTCTTGGCCTGTTCGAACGTTTCCAGGCGGAGCTGGCTCCCTTGCTCGACCCGCCGGCGGATGTCGAGCTGTCCCCCGCGGATTACTGGCTGTTCCTGCACCTGATCGTCGAACGCCTGGCCCATTACCGTTTCCTGTTCCAGGACCTGTCCAACCTGGCCGGACGCTTGCCGAAACTGGCCAAGGGCATCCGCAACCTGCTCAATGGACTCAAGCGCACACTGGCATCGTTGCTGGCGCGATTGAAAGCGCAAGGGCAGTTGGTCAGCGACACTCAAGCCCTGGGT
The DNA here is from genome assembly GCF_050280625.1 of Pseudomonas sp. NPDC089569. Lineage (NCBI taxonomy): Bacteria > Pseudomonadati > Pseudomonadota > Gammaproteobacteria > Pseudomonadales > Pseudomonadaceae > Pseudomonas > Pseudomonas sp. NPDC089569. The sequence goes on along the minus strand of NZ_JBNNVQ010000110.1, from coordinate 2,601 downwards.
CAACTGGTGGAACAGATCACCATGACCCTGCTGTTTTCACTGGACTACCAGCGAATTCTCGATCGGGAAGGAGAAGTGCGACTGGTGGTTTACCAAATCATGATGCTGGTCGCGCCGCATCTGCTGCCGCCGATCAAGGTGGCGACTGAGCGAATGGCGATGCAGTACCTCGAAGAACACGAATAACCCGCCTCCCCCTGTAGGAGCGAGCAAGCTCGCGATGGTCGTCAACGATAACGTTGGGCTCCTGACACCCCGCGGCGCACTCGGGTTCATCGCGAGCATGCTCGCTCCTACAGGGATTTACCAGATCATGATGCTGGTCGCGCCGCATCTGCTGCCGCCGATCAAGGTGGCGACTGAGCGGATGGCGATGCAGTACCTCGAAGAACACGAATAACCCGCCTCCCCCTGTAGGAGCGAGCAAGCTCGCGATGGTCGTCAACGATAACGTTGGGCTCCTGACACCCCGCGGCGCACTCGGGTTCATCGCGAGCGTGCTCGCTCCTACAGGGATCTTCATGTGCAAACAAAAACGCCCGACCTTGGCAGGCCGGGCGTTTTTTTGAGCCCTGAAGATCAGGACTGACTGGATGGCGTCGATGGGGCTGGCGCGACAGTCGGGGTTACCGCAGGGGTTGGCGCGGCGGCGGAGTTCGCCGGGCTGACCGGAGCTACCGGGGCGGCCGGCTTGGCGGCGGCCACTGCCGGTTTCGGCACAGCGGCTTTTGCAGCGGCTGGTTTTTTCACCGCAGGCTTCTTCGCAGCAGCAGGTTTTGCCGCTGGTTTGGCAGCAGCCGGTTTGGCAGCGGCGGTTTTCGCAGCCGGTTTGGCAGCAGCAGGCTTGGCGGCCGGTTTGGCGGCGGCTTTCGCTGCAACCGGTTTGGCGGCAGGCTTGGCAGCAGCAGGCTTGGCAGCGGCGGTTTTCGCAGCCGGTTTGGCCGCAGCTTTGGCCAGCGGTTTGGCTGCGGTCTTGGCAGCAGGTTTGGCGGCTGCGGTTTTTGCTGCAACAGGTGCGACTTTGGCACCGGTCAGTTTTTCAATTTGCTTGGTCAGGGTATCGACCTTGCTGTGCAGCGCCTTGACTTCACTGCGACTCGGCACACCCAGACGCGAAATGGCGCTGTTCAGACGCTTGTCGAAAGCGCCTTCCAGCTCATCCCACTTGCCCAGTGCACGGTCTTTCACGCCGCTGATGCGCGACTTGGCCGACGAAGCGGAATCCTTGGCGGCGTCGACTTTCTTGCCAACGGCACTCTTGGTGAGCTTCTCGGCTTTCTCGCCGTCCTTAACCAATGTATCGAAGAGTTTGCTGCCGTCAGTGTCGATCTTCGAGTACACGCCTAAACCAGCCAGCCAGATTTTTCGGGAGTATTCTTCAACTTTCCCGATCCACGAGCTGCCTTCTTTTTCGGTGTTCTTTTTAACAGCCATCCCGTTCTCCTTAAGATTTACGCGCGACACGTTCGAGCAATGCCGTCAACTCATCGAGCTTAGCAGAGAGTGTCTCAACGTCATGTTTAGACGGAATGCCGATACGATTCAAGGCACTGGCGACACGCGTGTCGAACGCCTTCTCGACCTTGTCGAGCTGCACTTCGACCTTGCCTCTGAAAGTGCTCACTTCACTCTTGGCTTCATCGATTTCGGCGTTCGCCGCTTCAAGCTTTTCAGCAACTGCCTTTTTGCTTTTGGTTTCAACAGCTTGACCAGCCTTGATCAGCTCTTGAAAGTATTCGCTGCCCTCTTGGCCGACCTTGGTGTAGGCACCCAGGCCTGCCAGCCAGATCTTGCGGGCATAGGATTTGACGTCTTTCAGAGTATTGGTCGAGGCGTCGATTTTTTTCTTCAAAACAGCTTTGGCCATGGTGCACCTCACGCGCAGAAGGTTTGAGGAACTGCCCGCGACAATGCCGGGCTCAGGCACAAAGTAGGGAGAAAAATTAGAAACGGCACCCTAACAACTGACATAAATAGCAAGCAGGGCAAACACGGAACCTGTGGGAGCGGGCTTGCCCGCGATGGCGGTGGATCAGCAAATAAAGATACTGGATATGCCGACCTCATCGCGGGCAAGCCCGCTCCCACAAGGTTATCCACTCACCACAAAGACCGGATCAGACCAGGGCCTTATCCAGCGCTTTTTCTATCTCCGCTTTGATCATGCCGCTCATGGCCGACATCATCAGGCCCAGTTCGACCTCGACACGGATCGAATCTTCGGCGACATGCACGGCGCCCTTCACACCCGAACGCTTGAGGTTCAGGGTATCACCGGACCATTGCGGCTCAAGGCCATATTGGTCGGACAGCTTCTGCGCCAACTTGTCGGCCTTTTCCCGCGCCGCTTCCTTACCCAGGCCGTGGGCACGCTCAACACTAATACGGGACATCGAATGACTCCTGCTTTATGAATGCTTGTTCGGTCGTTCCTGACCGCCGCTGCGGCAAAACGTCCCGAAGGTGATCCATCTTACCTTCAGCCTTGCCAAGACAAAGCATCCCTTGGGGATTAGAATGTCGCGCATTCAATTTTGGTGACAGCGATATGACTGATCAGCGCAAAGGCAGCGATGCCGAACCCACCACTCACTTCGGCTT
>NZ_JBNNVQ010000109.1:0-18046 GCF_050280625.1 Pseudomonas sp. NPDC089569 | reverse complement strand
GCGCACGCACCACACGCAGCACCAATTCGGAGCCCGTACCGATCAGCAGGCCGATCACCAGTACCCACAGCGTGGACGTGGCCTGGTTCGGCACGTAAGGAACGTCGTCGCCGAAGAACCACAGTACCGAGTTGGTGGCCGATTTACGCGAAGAACCGGTACCGACCACGTCGCCTACGTAGGCAACCGGGAAGCCGGCGTTACGCATTTCTTCGATCTGCTTCATCGGACCGGTGGTGCCTTGTACGTCAGGCACGATGCCGTCGCGAGCCATTTTCAGCATGGCCAGGGCGTGCAGCGGGATGTCAGGGCGGGACCAGGCGTCCGGGGCAGGGGACAGGTCGTCGGTGTTGGTTTCGCCAGTCACCTTGAACACGCGCAGGCTGATCTTGTCGGCCAGCACCGGGCGCTTCACGAACCACTCGCCATCAGCCCAGGATTGCAGCACGGCCTTGGCGTGAACGTTGCCTTTCTTGGCTTTTTCGGCCACGTCGTGGAAGGCATCGAACATCAGCAGGGTGTGCTTGAGTTCTTCGGCAGCCACTGGCGCCAGTTCGGCGTCGTCCAGCAGGTTGACCAGGGTCACGATGTTGTAGCCGCCCTGCATGGTGCCGAGCAGTTCAACAGCGCGCTTCTTGTCGATCAGGGGGGATTTGGCTTCGCCTTTGGCGATGGCGGAAAGGAAGCCGGCCTTGACGTAGGCTGCTTCGTCCACTCCAGGTGGAACGCGATTGGTGATCAGGTCAACGAGGAAAGCTTCTTCGCCAGCCGGGGGATTTTTCAGCAGCTCGACCAGGCCTGCAGTTTGTTCGGCGTTTAGCGGCTGGGGAACGATACCCAGTGCTGCACGCTCTTCGATATGTTTGCGGTAGGCTTCAAGCACAGTATTACCCTCATCAGTGGTCCCAAATGGGTGTCCGGGACGCTCATCCCGAAATTGCCGTACTCATGCGCTGCATGGCGTTGTGGGCCACTTAGCCAGAATTACCGACAATTCCTTACAGAAGCTGCTTTCAAAGTTTTACGCCTGCAGAACGGGAGCTGATGAGGGTTGGCGTTGGGCTTTTCCCCGCTGGAAAAACCCCTCGCCAACACCGCTCTGAAGGAACGACTGTGCTCGTGACGCTTTGAAAACAGCTTCTAACGGACATTGGCGCCTAAAAAGGCAGGCTGATTCTACGGCAAAAAAAAATTAAAGGTAAGTCAGGGTTTATTGGACTTTGGTGGTGGCGGTCTTTGGGGGCGGCGCAGCTTTAGCCTTTGACTTTGAGGGGTGATGAATGCCGGACAAAGGGCTAACATGCCCGCCTGTTTTGCTTTCGCACGTTCTGCCTACCTATGCCCAATCAGACCATCAAGACCCCCTGCGTCGGCCTTTGCTCCACTGTTTATGGAGACCTGGTGTGCCGTGGCTGCAAGCGTTTCCACCATGAAGTGATTCACTGGAATGGTTACAACGAGGAGGAAAAGCGCGCGGTGTGGTTGCGTCTGGAGCAGTTGTTGTCCCAGGTGATGGCGGCCAAGGTGGAAATTTTCGATGCGTCGATGCTCAGGACGCAGCTGGAGCAACGCAAGATCCGTTTCGTGCCGCACCAGTCGCCCTATTGCTGGGCATACCAGTTGATCGCCCGGGGGGCGCGGGTCATCAATAATCTGGAAGCCTACGGCATGGTGCTGCTGCCGGAGTTTCGCGACTGGAAACTGCCGGAGTTGCGCGACGCCATCGACCGGGAGTTCTTCCTGCTCTCCGAGGCGCATTACCAGCGCTACATTGCGCCGGGCTTCCTCAAGGATGCCTTGGGCGGCTGATTTCTAGGGGCTTCGCGGGTAGGTCAGCTCGCAAAAAATACGTGCACCGATGTCCTCCGTAGGAGCCAGGCTTGCCGGCGAAGGCGGCCTGGCGTTTTGCGCAGGCCTTGAAGACGCTTTCGCCGGCAAGCCTGGCTCCTACACGCGAAGGGCAATCAACAGGCCCCACACATCTCAATGCTTGCCCGCAATTTCCTCGAGATGATCCTCGATCTCCTGCGGCTTGAGCACCAGCACATCGCTTTCGACCGCATCGAGCACGACTTCCGCCGTGTTGCCGATCAAGGTTCCGGACAATCCGCTGCGTGCCACGGTGCCGATTACCGTCACCGCCGCCTGCAGTTTGTGCACCATGAAAGGAATCAGCACATCGGCGGGACCTTCCTCGATATGCAGGTGCTCATCGTCGATATCGAACTCCGCCTGGAACGCCTTGCACTGCTCGCGATAGCGCGCCTCGATGGTTTCCTTGAGCTGATAGGTCGGGTCGGGTGACGACAGCATCGGCGAGGGATGGGCGCTGATCACGTGCAAGTTGCCCCTGGCCAGGCTGGCGATGTCATAACCGTGATCGATGATGGTGTTGTGCAGGTGCCGGTGTTCGCTATCGGCATTGCCGACGTCGACCGCCGCCAGGATCACTTTGTCCTTCCAGGAGCCGGAAGTTTTGACCAGCAGCACCGGGCAGGGGCAATGGCGCAGCAGTTTCCAGTCTGCCGGCGTCAGCAGGGCCTTTTTCAGCGCGCTGTCGGGGAAATGCTGCTTGACCACCAGACCGCAACCTTCGGCCTGCTGCACATCCACGATTGTCTCGTGCAAGCTCTGATTCCAGGCCTGTTCGGTGGTGACGCTGAAACCATCCTCCAGCAAGGCGGCCTTGAGCAGGCTCAGCATGGCGCTGTGATCATGCTTGGGGTCGCACACCAGCAGGTGCAGATGCGCCTGGGTCACGCCCGCAATCAGTTTGGCCCGTTTGAGCGCCAGGCTTTCCGAGTGCTCGGGCTCGATGACCACCAGAATGCTGCGTATGGCTTGCATGATCGGGATCTCCTGAAAATGAAAAGACACGGCGTTGCACAACTATAGTTGCTGCCCGGCATCCACGGCGTTGATACATATCAACGGTCGGCGACTGGTGGTCTGCCGACAGGCCGGTATAATCGGCGCCCTTCGTTTTGAACCTTATATCCCGTGGGCCCCATGATCCTTCCCGAAATACACGAGTTCCTTGGCTGTCGCACCCCCGACGGCTGGGTCCAGGCCGCGCTGGCCGATCAGGAGACCCTGCTGATCGACCACAAGAATTGCGAATTCAAGGCCGCCAGTACGGCGCTGAGCCTGATTGCCAAGTATCACTCCCACGTCGACCTGATCAACATGATGTCGCGCCTGGCCCGGGAAGAGCTGGTTCACCACGAGCAAGTGATGCGCCTGATGAAAAGGCGCAAGATCGAATTGCGCCAGCTGTCGGCCGGGCGTTATGCCTCCGGGCTGCGCAAGGTGGTGCGCAGTCACGAGCCGGTGAAGCTGGTGGATACGCTGGTGGTGGGGGCGTTCATCGAGGCCCGCAGTTGCGAGCGTTTCGAAGCGCTGGTGCCGCATCTGGACGAAGAACTCGGCAAGTTCTACTTCGGTCTGCTCAAAAGCGAGGCCCGGCACTTCCAGGGTTACCTGAAGCTGGCTTATCAGTACGGCGACGCCAGGGACATCGCCCAGGTGATCGACAAGGTCCGCGCCGCCGAACAGGAGCTGATCGAGTCCCCGGACGTGGAATTCCGCTTCCACAGCGGTATTCCGGCAGCCGCCTGACCCCTGTAGGAGCGAGCAAGCTCGCGATGGTCGTCAACGATAACGCTGGAAGCCTGGCACCCCGCGGTGTTCTTGCGTCCATCGCGGGCAAGCCTCGCTCCTACAGGTTCAGGTTCAGGTGCAGGCGTTCATGCCATTCGGCGATGGATTCTTCGGGGTAGCCGTCGAATTGCCGATCGTTGGGCTGCACTTCGACCTCTACCCAGGGCGCCCTGGACTGCAGCATCAAATGCGTGTGCTGCGGCGGCACCGGTAGCGGGGTATCGATGGCCGATGCGAAGGGGTGGATCAATTCCGGCCACTCGGGGCTGAACAGCCACAATCCCGAACCGCACACCGAACAGAAATGTCGCTCGGCACTGCTGCGGTGAGCACGCTTTTCACCTTCGCCCTTGAGCAGCGCATGGTAAACCGCGACATTCCTGCGCCCGCGTACCTTGAGGCTGTTGGCGTCGCCGGCGATGTTGATTGCATAACCGCCACCGCCCTGGGTCTTGCGGCAAATCGAGCAATAGCAGCGCTGATATGGGACGGGGTGAGCGCTGGTCAGGCTGAACGACACTGCGCCGCAATGGCAGGAGCCTTCGAGTTGCATCGTGGCCTCCGATGAGTGTGATGATCGGTTTCAGCCTAGAAGATTTGCACTGAACATGCCGACGCCTTCGCGAGCAGGCTCGCTCCCACGTCAGAGGTGTCATGCTCCTAGCGACGGGTTATTTGCCGGACACCCGCCACAAGTACCACGCAGCCACGGTCCGGTAAGGGCTCCATGGCAAGCCGATGTCGATCATCTGCTTGCGTGTCGGTTGGACTTCCAGCCCCTTGAGGCGCCGGTAGCCTTCGCGCACGCCAAAGTCATCGGCCGGCAAAATGTCCGGTCGCTCCAGGCTGTAGATCAACAGCATCTCCACGGTCCAGCGGCCCACGCCGCGCAGGGTGACCAGACGTTCGATCAGCGCTTCATCGGTCATGGCCAGCGCTGTGGCGTAGTCCGGCACCACACCGTCGAGCGTGGCCTGGGCGATGCCCTGGATGGTCGCGATCTTGCTGGCGGAAAAGCCGCACGCGCGCAGGTGATCGAAGTCGGTGGCGACAATCTGCTCGGGTCGAGGAAAACTGTCCTGCGGGTACAACGCCAGCAAGCGGCCGACAATCGCATCGCCGGCCCTGGCGTGCAGTTGCTGGTAAGCGATTGCCCGCACCAGCGATTCATAGGGATCGCGGGCGGCATGGGGTTGGTGCAGGCAGGGACCCACGGCGTCGATATGGCGGCGCCAGTCGTCATCGATGGCAGCCAGGAACTGTGTGGCGGGCAAGTACAGGTCAGGCATGAAACATCCTTGAAGGCTGACGAACGCAGGTGTTGATCAGAAGGCCAGCTGCTCGGTGATCTGCAGCGCGGCGTGTTCCAGCCGCAGCAGAAACGCCTTGCGCGGTTCGCCTCCAGCGTAGCCGGTCAGCGAGCCGTCGGCACCGATGACCCGGTGGCAGGGCACGACAATCGAGAGGCGGTTGTGACCATTGGCCAGTCCCACCGCGCGGCTGGCCCCCGGTTTGCCCAGCAGCGCCGCGATGGCGCCGTAAGTGGTGGTCTGGCCGTAAGGGATCTTTTGCAGATGGGCCCAGACCTGGCGGGAAAACTCGCTGCCGGGCATGTGCAGGCTGAGGCTGAATTCGGTGCGTTCGCCGGCAAAATACTCCGCCAGTTGTACTTCGATCTGCTGCAAATGGCTGTTATGCCCCGGCGCGACCGCATAGCCGAAGCGGTTTTGCAGCGCTTCGATTTCCCGGTTCAAACTCGCCTGGTCGAGAAACTCCAGCAGCACCAGTCCCCTGCGCTCGGCCATGGCGATCATGGGACCCAGCGGCGTGGTCAGTCGGGTAAACAACAGTGGCTCACTGTTGGCGGCGCGGCCCGGCGTGATATGGAAGGACTTTTGAAACGCATCGCGAAAACCGCTGAGGGATTCATAGCCTGAATCGAACGCCGCGCTGTCGATGGAATCGCCTTGCTTGATGCCGTCCAGCGCCATGCCCAGGCGCCGGTTGCGCAGCCAGGCATGAAAGGTCATGCCGAAATGTTGCTTGAACCAGCGGCGCAACTTCAGCGGCTCGATGCCTTCGGCGAGTAAACGGGTGTCGCTCCAGCGCTGTTCGGGGTCGGCGTCCACGGCCTTGAACAGCCTTTGCACCCAGTCCGGTGTACTGTCCGCGGCATCCAGCGGTTTGCAACGCAGGCAGGCGCGATAGCCCGCCGACAGGCATTGCTCGGTGTGAGCGAAGAATTCGACGTTCTCAGGCTTCGGCTTGCGTGCCGTACAACTGGGGCGGCAGAAGATCCCGGTGGTTTTTACCGCAGTGAAAAACACCCCCTCGTAGGCGGTGTCTCGTTCGAGCATGGCGCGAACCATCTCGGCATGGGGCGGAAGGAGCTTGGTATGTAGGTTCATGGACGCAGCTTAGATCGCGACGGGCGTCGCCTCCACCGGAAAATCGACAGCGAATTCCATCACCCATCATTGTGGGAGCGAGCCTGCTCGCGATGCAGGCGGCGCTTTTTCACTGATGTATCGCGCAGGCCCTGTCGCGAGCAGGCTCGCTCCCACATTGAAAGCAATGCCTCAGGTCCTGCGGGCCATCAGCAATACGGAGGCCGCGGCCGTCAGCAATCCTGCGCAGCAACGATTGAACATCCGCTTGCCGCTCGGCCGGGCGAACCAGCGGCGCATGTGCAGGCCCATGTAGGCGTAGGCGGCGATGGCGATCCATTCCAGAATCAGGAACAGCGCACCCAGCACGGCGAATTGTGGCGTGATGGCGCGGGTCGAATCGACGAATTGCGGCAGGAATGCGGTAAAGATCAGGATGGCTTTCGGATTGCCCGCAGCGACAAGGAATTCCTGCCGGGCCAGTGCCAGCATGCCCACCGGCGCAGCGGCCGCGACGGTTTCCACGCCCGGCTCGGCGCGCCACAGTTGCCAGGCGAGGTAGAACAGGTACGCGGCTCCCAGGATCTTGATGGCGTAGAACAATAACGCCGAGGTTTGCAGCACCACTGCCAGGCCCGCCGAGGCCAGGGCGATCATCCCGGCGAATGCCAGCAGTCGACCGACACCGGCCAGGCAGGCAGTACGATAGCCGTAGCGGGTCGAATTGCTGACCGACAGCAGATTGTTCGGGCCTGGCGCCATGTTCAGGGCGAAGCAGGCCGGCAGAAAGAGGGAGAGTGTGGCGAGGTCCATCGACGGGCTCCTGTTGCGAGTGCCGTCTTTTTATCACGGCCATGGGGTGGATCGCCCTATACAGTCATGGTGACAAGCAGCAGAGCAGTGGCTAGCGCGAGTACCTTTTCGCCCCGGCGACACACAGAATAACTGCCGTGGTCACTGCGATCATGCCGATACTGACCTGTTCGTGCAGCAAGGTTGCCGCCAGCGCCAGGCCGAAGAACGGTTGCAGCAATTGCAGTTGCCCGACGGCGGCGATGCCGCCCTGAGCCAGCCCGCGATACCAGAATACAAAGCCGATCAGCATGCTGAACAACGACACGTAAGCCAGGCTGAGCCAGGCCGGTGTGCCGATGCCACTGAACGACGGCGGCAGGCGCCACCAGGCCAGCGCTGCCATTACCGGCAACGCCAGCACCAGTGCCCAACTGATCACCTGCCAGCCGCCCAGTGTGCGCGACAGCTTTGCGCCTTCGGCGTAGCCCAGGCCGCAAGCCAGAATCGCCAGCAGCATCAGAATGTCACCCTGGGGCGATGCGCTCAGGCCCTGGGCCACGGCAAAGCCGACGACCAGCAGACTGCCGAGCACGGAGAAAATCCAGAACACCGGCCTTGGGCGCTCGCCGCCGCGCAAGACACCGAACGTTGCCGTGGCGAGCGGCAGCAGGCCGACGAAGACGATGGAATGCGCCGAGGTCACGTATTGCAAGGCTAGCGCGGTCAGCAACGGGAAACCGACCACCACGCCCAGCGCCACGACGATCAGGGACAGCAGTTGATGGCGTGCGGGGCGTTTTTGCTTGAACAACAACAGCAGGCCAAGCGCCAGAATCGCCGCGATGGTGGCACGGGCCACGGTCAGGAACACCGGATCGAACTGCGCCACTGCCACCCGTGTCGCGGGCAGGGAGCCGCTGAATATCACCACGCCGATCAGGCCGTTGATCCAGCCGCCGGCATTGCCGTGCAGCGCCTGGTTTTGAAGCTTCGATGTCTGTTCCATTCGACTCACGCTCATTGTCCGGTTGCATGAAACCCATCCTATGGCTGAGTATCGATACAATCAAAAAATTGTCATGGATACATCTCGACATGCCTCGATCCCGCTACAAGACGCTGGTGGATGCCTTTGCCGCCGACATTCGTTCGGGGCGCCTGCCGCCCGGCACACGCCTGCCGACTCATCGGCAACTGGCCACGGAGCACGGGTTGGCGCTGGTCACTGCCAGCCGGGTGTATGCCGAGCTTGAAGGCATGGGGCTGGTCAGCGGCGAGACCGGGCGCGGCACGTTCGTCAGGGAGACATCGCTACCGCCGGGACAGGGTATTTCACAATCGGTGATAGCCGCGGGAATGATCGATCTCAACTTCAACTACCCGTCGTTGCCCGGCCAGGCCGATTTGTTGCGCAATGCCTTGCGTCAGCTGGCGCTATCGGGCGATCTGGAGGCACTCCTGCGCTATCAGCCCCATGCCGGGCGCCTGCATGAGCGGGCGTCGGTGGCGCGTCATCTGCTCGAGCGCGGTTTGAAAGTGCCCGCCGAACAGGTGTTGATCGTCAGTGGCGCCCAGCACGGTCTGGCGGTGGCGATGATGACGCTGCTCAAGCCCGGCGACGTGATCGCCGCTGATGCCTTGACGTACCCCGGGTTCAAGACGCTGGCCGAAACCCTGCACCTGGAAGTGCTGCCGATTCCCGTCACCGACAGTGGGCCGGACTTGGCGGCTTTGGAGAAACTGTGCCGCAGCCGTCCGGTACGGGCCGTCTACTCGATGCCGACCTTGCACAATCCGCTGGGTTGGGTGATGGGGGCCGGGCAGCGCGAACACCTGGTGGCAATCGCCCGCCAGCATGATCTGATGATCATCGAAGACGCGGCCTACGCCTTTCTCGCTGAAGTTTCGCCGCCGCCCCTGGCCGATCTGGCGCCGGAAAGAACGGTTTACATCAATGGTTTGTCCAAGAGCGTCGCCACCGGTTTGCGCGTCGGCTTCATGGCGGCGCCCGTGCAGTGGATCGCGGCATTCGAACGTACCGTCATGGCAACCACCTGGAATACGCCGGGCGTGATGACCGCCATCGCCACGGCCTGGCTCGATGACGGCACCGTGATAAGGCTGGAAGGGCAAAAACGCGCCGACGCGCAAGCCCGGCAAGCCCTGGCTCGACAGGAGCTGGCAGGGCTCAGGTTTATCAGCCATCCGTCTTCGTATTTCATCTGGCTGCCGCTGACCGAAGACGCTCGGGCCGACCGGATAGCCATGGCGCTGATGCGTGAACAGGTCTCGGTGTCACCCGCCGAACCCTTTGCCATGACCACCCACGTGCCCCACGCCATACGCCTGGCATTGGGCTCGGTGGACATGGACGCCCTGCGCGCGGCGCTGGTGAAAGTGAAGAGGGTGGTCAGCTATTACTCATCGTGATGAGCCAGGGTCCAGCGTGTTCGCGGCACACCAATATTTTATGGCCGCCCCAACATCCGTAGGAGCCAGGCTTGCCGGCGAAAGCGTTTTCGAAATCATCGCATGACGTGAGGCTGCGTTCGCCGTAGGAGCCAGGCTTGCCGGCGAAGGCGTTTTCGAAGTCATCGAATGACGTGAGGCTGCGTTCGCCGTAGGAGCCAGGCTTGCCGGCGAAAGCGTTTTCGAAATCATGGCATGTCGTGAGGCTGTGTTCGCGGGCAAGCCTCGCTCCTACGAGAGGGAGGGCGTTTTAATGGGGCGGATGATGCACAGGGCAGTTTTCTTCAATACGCGCACCGAAGGTCGCTTTACCTTCAGGCCTGGTTCAACTAACAGGAAGAAGGTGTGCAATGAGTCTGATGATGTCCATGGCGGCGTTTGCGTTGGCCGCGTCGATAACCCCGGGGCCTGTGAATATCGTGGCGTTGAGCGCCGGCGCGCGTTTCGGCTTTCGCGCCAGTCAACGGCATGTCGCCGGCGCGACGCTTGGGTTCGTGTTGCTCCTGGTGCTGATGGGGCTGGGGCTGCATGAGTTATTGCGGCGCTGGCCGGAGATGACCCAGGCGGTGCAGTGGGCCGGTGTGGCGTTTCTGTTGTACATGGCGTTCAAACTGGCTTGCGACAATGGGCAACTTGAAGCGAAGGATTCGGACCGGGCGCCGTCGATGCTGTACGGCGCCGTCATGCAATGGCTCAATCCGAAAGCCTGGCTGGCCTGCGTGGCGGGCATGGGCGCGTTTGTCGCCGATGGCGAAGCGCGGCTGGTCTGGCAATTCGCTGCGGTGTACCTGGTGATCTGCTACCTCTCGGTCGGCTGCTGGGCCTGGGTCGGGACGTTCCTGCGAGGCTATCTGAACAATCCGGCGGCCATGCGTGGGTTCAATCGGATCATGGCGCTGCTGCTGGCGGCGAGCGCGGTGTATCTGTTGGTGTCTTAGGTGCCGGGTCTTACCCCCGATACTGCCCCGGTGTCGCCGCCAGATGCTGTTTGAACGCGCGCTGAAAATGCGCCTGATCGGCAAATCCCGCTTCCAGTGCCACGTCCGCGATCAGCTTGCCTCTGCGCAGTTGATCTCGGGCGAACTGGATGCGCCGGTTGATCAGGAAAGCGTGGGGCGTCATGCCGTAGTGCTGCTTGAAAGCGCGGATCAGGTAGGACTGCGACAGTTGAGCGGCTGCACAAATGTCTTCGAGCCTGAGCGTTTGCGTGCAGTGATCGCGGATGAATCCGGCGGCAAGCGCCAGCCGGGTGTCAGGTTCGCGCAGCGGTTGATCGGCCGGGTTCAGCCGTAGTTGCACGTCGGTAAAAAATTCCGCGACTGCACTGTGCTTGTGCAGTACATCCTGCTGCTGGTCGACCAGCACCTCGTACACGTTCTGCAAGCCGTTGAACAGCGTCATGTCTTGCGTATGGGTGATGGCGAAGCGACGAAACGCCTGGTCATTGGCAAAGCCCAACTGATGCTGCAAGTCCGTCAGCCACGCCGTATCGACGTACAGCATCAAGTATGACCAGGGTTGGTCATCGATCGGATTGCAGGCGTGAACATCGCCGGGATTCATCAATACCACGGTACCGGCATCGACCTCGAATCGCGATTGCTCGTGAACATACGTACTGCGCCCGGCAGTGATCGCGCCGATGGAAAAGTGCTCGTGGGAATGGCGGCTGTAGCAGACCTCGCGCCCATCGGCGATGGAACGTGCCTCGATGAAGGGCAGGGCGTCATCGCGCCAGAAACGCGGGGCCTTGTCGCTGTCCCCTGGCTTGCAGAGCTTCATGGTCAGTCCTCGACGGATAGGCCTGGCAGTGTATTAGCTCTCGCCGTCAAAGGCTCTCCTGAGGGTGGCAATATCGAGTTTTTTCATTTGCAGCATCGCTTCCATTGCGCGTTGCGACTTTGCCGTATCGGGGTCTTTCATCATCTCCATCAACGCCACCGGTACGATTTGCCAGGACACCCCGAACTTGTCCTTGAGCCAGCCGCATTGCTGAGCCTGCGGAACACCTCCGGCGGACAGGTTGCCCCAGAAGTGGTCGACTTCTTCCTGGGTCTGGCAATTGACCTGGAATGAAACTGCCTCGGTGAACTTGAACATCGGACCGCCGTTAAGACCGGTGAAACTCTGCCCGTCGAGTTCGAAGCTGACCGTCATGACCGAGCCCTCGGGCCGCCCGTGAAGGTCGAAGCCGGCATGACCGTAGTGGGTGATGGCGGTGATTTTCGAATGGTCGAAGATCGAGCAGTAGAACTTTGCCGCGTCCTCGGCCTGATCGTCGAACCACAGGCAGGGTGTGAGTTTTTGAACATGAAGCATGGCGGGTCTCCTTGGCAGGTTTTTGCATGCTGGAATATCAGCGTAGCCAGCCTGTGGTAGAGGCGGCGTGCCGTAGATCGCCCAGTGTGCGTAAAGTCGCGGGCATAAATAGTCACTATGACTTCATTGGTAGTCACTGTGACTATTTTGTCTGTGAGTCGATATGACTCGATCACCCGCAAGCAGCTGATCCATAAGGCCGCAGGAACTGGCACAAGACTTGATGTCTTCCACGTACAACTGAACGACTTCAGGAGTACGGAAAATGTTCCATTTCTTCAGCAACCCCCGCAATGTTCTGCATCTGTCCAGCCGTGTGCTTGGCGTAGGCCTGACGATGCTGCTGGCAGGGATTTACGGGGCTTACCTGTACGCCGGCCATCTTTCCATCGTGGCGCTGGTGTCGTTGCATGCCATGACCATTGTCGGGCCGACCCTGTTGAAAATCGGCTACGTCATGCGCCTGTTGTCCCAGCACCGCTTGAGCAAATCCCTGGCAGAGGCGCTGGCGTGATGCGCAAACTGGCCGCTGTTCCCGTATTCAGCCTGGGTTTTCGTCCGTTTTTCCTCGCCGGGGCCGCTTTCGCCGCGCTGGCGGTGGCGATCTGGGCCTTGTGGTTGTACGGCCGCATGCCGGGTGTGCAACCGGTGGGCGGCATGCTCGCCTGGCACCGGCACGAAATGCCGTTCGGGTTTGCCGTGGCGATCATTGCCGGGTTTCTGTTGACCGCGGTGCCGAACTGGACCGGTCGACCGGGGCTCAAGGGTTGGCCGCTGATTGGGCTGGTGCTGGTCTGGCTGGCGGCGCGGCTGGTCTGGTGGCTGCCGGTTGCGCCTTCTTTGTCGCTGCTGATGCAGTTGCCGTTTTTGCCGCTGCTGGCCGGCGTGCTGGGTCGAGACCTGGTGGCGGCCGGCAAACGCGACAACTATCCGATTCTGCTCATGGTGATGTTACTGGCCGGGTGTCAGGTCATGACACTGTGGGGGATCTTCACCGACGATGCCGGGTTGCAGCGCCACGGTGTACTGGCTGCTCTGTGGCTGGTGGGCGCCTTGATGAGTGTGATCGGTGGGCGAGTGATTCCGTTCTTCATCCAGCGCGGTTTGAATCGTTCTGCGCAACGCGCCACTAGTGCCTGGCCGACTCGAGTCCTGTTGGTCAGTGGCTTGTTTGCCGCGCTGACGTTTGCCCTGGGTTGGCAAGATGCGCCCAGCCTTTGGCTGGCGGCGTTGTTCGTGCTGATGGGCGCCTTGCACCTGCAGCGCTTGTGGCGCTGGCATGATCGAGGCATCTGGCGTGTACCGCTGCTGTGGTCGCTGTATCTGGCGTATGCCTGGCTGGTGGTGGCGGTTTTCGCCATGGCGCTCTGGCACGCAGGCAGGATGCCGCAACAGAGCCTGGCGACCCATTCGCTGGCGGTGGGCGGGGTGGGCGGGTTGATTCTGGCGATGATCGCGCGGGTCAGTCTGGGCCATACAGGGCGGCCGTTGTTGCCTTCCAAGGCCATTGTCGCGGGGTTCGCTCTGGTGTTGATCGCTGGGCTCTCACGGGTGTTGCTGGTGCCGTTTTCCGGATTGGGCCTGGGCTTGTCGGCACTGCTGTGGTGTGCGGCGTTCGGGCTGTTCCTGCTGCGCTACACCGACATCTTGCTCAAAGCTCGTCCTGAGCCCCTGTAGGAGCGAGCATGCTCGCGATGGAAGAAAGGGCGCCGCGGGGCGTCAGACCGCCATCGTTATCGTTGACGTCCATCGCGAGCCTGCTCGCTCCTACAGGAAAACCGGCGGAAATGGGTGTACGCGTGTGACCGGTGGTCGCTAGAGTTCGGCCTGCGAAGCAAATTGGGCTTAGCTGAAGGGATAACCGAGGCGTGCGTAGGTCTTTGAGAACCACAGCGACGCCCTCTTCAGAACACCGTGAGTCTGAGGACCTTCGCAATGCTGACCCTCAATATCAACGGTCAGGTACAGGAGTTGGATGTCCCCGCGGATATGCCGCTGCTCTGGGTTCTGCGCGATGTCGCCCATCTGACCGGAACCAAGTTCGGCTGTGGCATGGCCCAGTGCGGTGCCTGCACCGTGCATATCGACGGCGCGCCGCTACGGTCCTGCATTACGCCCGCCACAGCCGTGGCCCAAGGGCAGAAAATCCTCACCATCGAAGGCCTGTCCACCGATGGTACGCACCCGGTGCAGCGCGCCTGGGCCGAACTCGATGTGGTCCAGTGCGGGTACTGCCAGTCCGGGCAGATCATGTCGGCGGCAGCCTTGCTGGCGAAGATCCCGCAACCGAACGACCGGGATATCGATCAGGCCATGTCCGGCAATATCTGCCGTTGCGGCACCTATCCAAGAATTCGCGCCGCGGTCAAACGCGCCGCGCAATTGGTTTGAAGGCGATGAACAGCTTGAATGCGCCATCGCGTCGCGAATTTCTCAAGGGCAGTGCCGTGCTGGGCGGTGGCCTGGTGGTGGCGTTCGTCATCCCCGCCGCCCATCGTTTTGCCGTGGGTGCCGAGAATCAGGGCCACCTGTTTGCACCCAATGCGTTCCTGCGTATCGGCAACGACAACAGCGTCACCGTGTTGCTTGGCCATTCGGAAATGGGGCAGGGCATCTGGACCGGCCTGACCATGCTCATCGCTGAAGAACTGGACGCCGACTGGTCGAAAATCCGTGTCGAACACGCACCGGCATCAGCCGCGGACTACGGTCTGGCGGGGTTCGGCGGCATGCAAATCACCGGAGGCTCGACCTCGACCTGGATGGAATTCGATCGCTACCGGCGGGCGGGCGCGGTGGCTCGCCTGATGTTGATAGAAGCGGCGGCCAAGCGTTTCAACGTTGCGCCATCCGCTATCCGCACGGAGTCGGGGGTGGTGATTGCCGGCGAACAACGGGCCACCTATGGCGAACTGGCCGATGACGCCGGCAAGCTGCCGGCGCGGGATCCAGCTTCAATCACACTGAAAGAGGCCAAGGACTGGCGCATCATCGGCAAGCCCACCAAACGACTGGATACACCGGAAAAAATCACCGGTCGCGCCAAATTCGGCATGGATGTGCAGTTCGATGGCCTGATGACCGCGATGGTTGCCCGGTCGCCGGTGTTCGGCGCCAGCGTCAAATCCTTTGAAGGCGCCGAGGCTCTGGCGGTGCCCGGCGTGCACAAAGTGGTGCAGGTGCCGACCGGCGTCGCAGTGATTGCCGATCACTACTGGGCGGCGAAACTGGGGCGCGATGCGCTGCATATCGACTGGGACCTGGGCCCGAATACCGGGCTCGACAGTCAGAAACTGCTGGAGAGTTTCCGCAAGCTTGCCGCGACGCCCGGCATGGTGGCCAGCCAGGCGGGTGATGCGCAGGCGGCATTGGCGAAGGCGACCAGGACGCTGGAGGCCGAATACAGTGTGCCGTATCTGGCCCATGCCCCCATGGAACCGCTCAATTGCACGGTGAAGATCACCCAGGATCAATGCGAGATCTGGACCGGTACACAATTTCAGACGCTGGACCAGATGATCGCCGGCAAGATCACCGGGCTCAAACCGGAGCAAGTGGTGATCCACACCGAGTTTCTCGGCGGCGGTTTCGGCCGCCGGGCCAATCCGACCTCGGACTTTGTCGCCGAGGCCGTGCAAGTCGCCAAGGCCGTCGGCGGGCCGGTGAAAACCGTGTGGGCGCGCGAGGACGACATCCGTGGCGGCTACTACCGTTCGGCGTTCTTGCATCAGGCACGCATCGGCGTCGGCCCCGATGGATTGCCCATGGCATGGAAACATGTGCTGGTGGGTCAATCGATCATGGCCGGTACTTCACTGGAAGCGGCCATGGTCAAGAACGGTATCGACAAAACGTCGGTCGAAGGGGTCGCCGACAGCCCTTACCTTGAGGGGCTGGCCAACCATCAGGTTGACCTGCATTCGCCGAAAACCGGTATCAGCGTACTGTGGCTGCGTTCGGTGGGGCATACCCATACGGCCTTCGTCATGGAGTCGCTGATCGATGAGCTGGCCGCGGCGGCGGGCAAGGATCCGGTGGAGTATCGCAGGACCTTGCTCAAGGACCATCCAAGGCATCTGGGGGTGTTGAACCTGGCGGTGGAAAAAGCCAACTGGAAGGCGCCGTTGCCCGATGGTCATGCCTTGGGCGTGGCCGTGCATGAGTCTTTCGGCAGTTTCGTGGCGCAGGTCGCCGAGGTGTCTGAGGATAACCTCGCGATCCGTGTGCATCGGGTGGTCTGTGCGGTGGATTGCGGCATTGCGGTCAACCCGCAAAGCATCGCTGCGCAAATGGAGTCGTGCATTGCTTTCGGGCTGGGGTTCACCTTGCACAGCAAACTGACGTTCAAGGACGGCAAGGTGGTGCAGTCCAACTACCACGATTACAAGGTGCTGCGGCTCAACGAGATGCCGGTGGTCGAGGTGCATATCCTGCCCAGCAGCGAAAAACCCGGCGGCATCGGCGAGGCCGGTGTGCCCCCCACGGCACCGGCGGTTGCCAATGCAGTGTTTGCCTTGACCGGGCAACGGCTGCGCGAATTGCCGCTGCAACTGTCGGGGGTGTGAGATGAAACGGCATCACTGGTTGCTCGGCGCGGTGATATTGATCTGCCTTGTTGTTTATGCAACGGAGCTGTTCGCCGAGGACAAGGAGGCATTGAAGGCGTTCGACACGGTGCAGCAGGTGTTCCAGAGTCCCCGCTGCCAGAACTGTCACATTCCCGGCGATTCGCCCCTGCAGTTCGATGCCGGCGTACCCCATGCCATGAACGTCGTGCGCGGCATGGATGGCAAAGGAGCGGCCGGGCTGCCCTGTGCCAGTTGCCACGGCCAGGAAAATCCTCCGGCCAGTTATGGTCCTGGCGCGCCACCGGGCGCACCTCATTGGAGCCTGCCGCCGGCGGCGCACAAAATGGCCTGGATCGGTCTGCCGCCTGACCGCCTGTGCAGCATGATCAAGGACCGGGCAAGCAACGGCGACCGTGATTTCGCCGCGCTGATCAAGCATGTCAGCGAAGATAAACTGGTGCTCTGGGGCTGGAACCCGGGTGGCAATCGCGCGCCGGTGCCGGTGCCTCATGACCTTTTTGTCACACAGTTCAAGCTATGGGCGGATGCGGGAGGTCCGTGCCCGGTTGCGGGAAGCTGACCAACGGCCCGTGAATATCGAGTCAAATGTGGTATCGCGAGCTCTAAAGAACATACCCGTCCAGGGAGTATGTGATGCTCATTTCAGGCAAGCCGCACAAAAAAGGCGCCTGCACAGGCACCTTGCGTACACCGGCACAGGAGCGCGAACTGCTGCGCGACCTCGCCCGCAAGGCCGAGCAAGCGCTGGCGGGCGTGCAGATGGCGAGCATGGATGAACTGACCCTGCTGCCCAATCGTCACGGTTTCATTGCCCTGGCCCGGTCGGGGCTCGATGCCTGCGGGCAACTGGATCGACCGGCAACGCTGCTGTTCTTCAATCTCGATGACTTCAAGCGCATCAATTACCTGTTTGGCCGCGCCGAGGGCGACGATGCCCTGAAAACCTTTGCCGATGTGTTGCGCATCGCTTTCCGCGAAAGCGATGTGACCGGACGCCTGGAGGGCGCCACATTCGTTGTCTTGCTCACCGGTTCAGGCAGCGTGGACATCACGGCGATCAAGGCGCGGCTCGAAGAAATACTTGATGAACGCAACGCCACGGTGCATCGCGGGTACGACATCCGCTTCAGCATCGGTCAGATCGAATACGACCCGGCGGTGCATGGCACGGTCGAAGAGCTTTTGGCGCAAATCGAAAGGGTGATGGGGCGATAGATCGGCCCTGTTCGCCGGCTCGCTGCCCTGCGGCTAGCACCATTCAAATGTGGGAGCGAGCCTGCTCGCGATGGCGATATCAGGCTCAACATCTTTACTGGCTGGTCTACCGCTATCGCGAGCAGGCTCGCTCCCACATGAAATGGCGACGCTCCAAAATCGCAGGCATAAAAAAACCCGCCTCAAGCGGCGGGTTTTTTATCGGCTAGCCGAAGATCACTCTTCGATGCTGCCCATGGCGGTGGTGTTGAAGCCACCGTCGACGTACATGATTTCACCGCTGATGCCCGACGCCAGGTCAGAGCACAGGAAGGCGCCGGCGTTGCCGACTTCTTCGATGGTGACGTTGCGACGCAGCGGGGTTTGCGCTTCGTTGGCGGCCAGCATCTTGCGGAAGTTCTTGATGCCGGAAGCGGCGAGGGTGCGGATCGGGCCTGCCGATACGCAGTTGACGCGAGTACCGTCCGGGCCCAGGGAACCGGCCAGGTAACGTACACCCGCTTCCAGGGAGGCCTTGGCCATGCCCATCACGTTGTCTACCGTTGCTGCTGACGGCGTTGGGGTTCTACTGTTTCTTCGGCGCGGTATTGCTGCTGCGCATGCGTCTGGAAG
>NZ_JBNNVQ010000108.1:0-18138 GCF_050280625.1 Pseudomonas sp. NPDC089569 | reverse complement strand
AGTTGGCCTATTGGCCCGCAGGCATCATGATGGCCGTCGGCTTGTATCTGGTCGTTCGCCGATAGCCAGTTGTGTGAACGACTGGCACACTGTTTCAACGCCTGAGCTCGACATTGAAGTGTCGAGCCCGCTGTCGGAGTCAAAGATGAAAAACTGGCTGGACGAGATCAAGTGGGACGCCGACGGCCTGGTGCCGGCGATTGCCCAGGATCACAAGACCGGGCGCGTCCTGATGATGGCCTGGATGAACCGCGAAGCACTAGAGCTGACCGCCGCCGAGAACCGCGCCATCTACTGGTCGCGCTCGCGTGGCAAGTTGTGGCGCAAGGGCGAGGAGTCAGGCCACGTGCAGACCCTGCATGAGATGCGCCTGGACTGCGATGCCGACGTCATCATCCTCATGGTCGAGCAGATCGGCGATATCGCCTGCCATACCGGCCGTCAAAGCTGCTTCTACCGCGTCTACGAGAACGGCGACTGGACAACCGTCGACCCGGTGCTCAAGGATCCGCATGCCATCTACTCCGCAGGACACAAACATGAGTGACACGCTGACCCGTCTGGCCCAGGTACTGGAAGAGCGCAAAGGCGCCGCCGCCGACAGCTCGTATGTCGCCAGTCTGTACCACAAGGGTTTGAACAAGATTCTGGAAAAAGTCGGCGAAGAGTCGGTCGAAACCATCATTGCCGCCAAGGATGCCGCCGTCAGCGGCGACTGCAGCGACGTGATCTACGAAACCGCCGATTTGTGGTTCCACAGTCTGGTCATGCTCGCCCAATTGGGGCAGCATCCACAGGCTGTACTCGATGAACTGGACCGTCGCTTCGGTCTCTCCGGACACGCTGAAAAAGCGTCGCGTCCGTCCAACTGAATAATTATTAGAGAGGAGCTGCAGCATGGGCATTTTTGACTGGAAACACTGGATCGTCATCCTGGTTGTTGTCGTACTGGTGTTCGGTACCAAGAAACTGAAAAACCTCGGCACCGACGTCGGCGAATCGATCAAGGGCTTCAAGAAAGCCATGAACGACGACGAAAAACCGGCCGAACCGACTGCGACGCCAAGCCAACCGGTTCCGCCTGTTCAGCCGCAGGCCTCGGTGAACCAGCCGCACACCATCGACGTGCAGGCACAGAAAGTCGAAGAGCCGATCCGCAAAGACTCGTGAGCACAGACTAATGTTTGGTATCAGCTTCTCTGAACTGCTGCTCGTCGGTCTCGTCGCCTTGCTGGTGCTGGGCCCCGAGCGCCTGCCGGGCGCTGCGCGCACCGCCGGCCTGTGGGTCGGGCGCCTGAAGCGCAGCTTCAACGCGATCAAACAGGAAGTTGAACGTGAAATCGGTGCCGACGAAATTCGTCGGCAACTGCACAACGAACACATTCTGTCCCTGGAGCAGGAGGCGCGGAAAATCTTCACGCCGCCCCAACAGGAACCGACGCCTGTCGAGACAGTGATGACGCCGACAGACCCTGCGCCCGCCGCAGCGACTGTCGAACCTGCGCCAGTCCCTGCATCGACACCGGTCGAACCCGTTGCTCCAGCCGTCGCGCCAGCCGCGCCGGCCCCTCATGACCCAACACTGCCGCCGCGAGCCCCATGAGCGATCTTCCTGAAAACGACCAGCACATGCCGCTGGTTTCGCACCTCACCGAGTTGCGTACCCGCCTGCTGCGCTGCGTAGCGGCGATCTTCATCATTTTCGCCGGGTTGTTCGCCTTTACCCAGCAGATCTACACCTTTGTCTCCACGCCGCTGCGCCAGTACCTGCCGGCAGGCGCGACGATGATCGCCACCGACGTCTCGTCGCCGTTCCTGACGCCGCTGAAGCTGACGATGATGGTGTCGCTGTTCCTGGCGATCCCGGTGATCCTGCACCAGATCTGGGGCTTTATCGCGCCGGGGCTGTACAAGCACGAAAAGCGCATCGCCGTGCCCTTGCTGGTATCGAGCATCCTGCTGTTCTACACCGGCATGGCGTTCGCCTACTTCCTGGTGTTCCCGCTGATCTTCAAGTTCTTCGCCGCCGCCACGCCGGCCGGTGTGGAAATGATGACCGACATCACCAGTTACCTCGATTTCGTCATGACGCTGTTTTTCGCCTTCGGCGTAGCGTTCGAGATCCCGGTGGCCGTGGTGCTGCTGGTGTGGATCGGCGTGGTCGACGTCAAATACCTGAAGAAAATCCGCCCGTACGTGATCATCGGCTGCTTCGTGGTCGGCATGATCCTGACGCCGCCGGATATCTTCTCGCAGACCCTGCTGGCCGTGCCCATGTGGCTGCTGTTCGAGATCGGCGTGCTGTTCGGCGGTCTGGTGAGCAAACGCGAGCGCCCGGACGAAAGTCCGGCTGACGATCACAACGACCAGCCGCCAGCGACCCAAGCGTGAACCTGCTGCTGCTCGAAGAGGCCGATTTCATTGCGGCCGACCGGGTGATCCTGCGCGATCGCCGGTTGACCCACATGCAGGAAGTCCATCGCAGCGAAGTCGGTGACAGCCTGCGCGTGGGGCGGATCGGCGGGCTGATGGGCTCGGCCGAGGTGCTGCGCCTGGATGCCGCTGAAGCGGAATTGCGTGTCACCCTCGACCAATCGCCACCGGCCAAGCTGCCATTGACCCTGGTACTGGCCCTGCCACGCCCCAAAATGCTGCGCAGGGTGTTCCAGACCGTCGCGGCCATGGGTGTGCCGCGTATCGTGCTGGTCAACAGCTATCGCGTCGAGAAGAGCTTCTGGCAGACCCCCTTCCTGGAGCCGGAAGCCATTCGCGAGCAACTGATCCTCGGCCTCGAACAGGCCCGGGACAGCGTGCTGCCCGAAGTCATCATCGAAAAGCGTTTCAA
Organism: Pseudomonas sp. NPDC089569; assembly: GCF_050280625.1. Taxonomy (NCBI): domain Bacteria; kingdom Pseudomonadati; phylum Pseudomonadota; class Gammaproteobacteria; order Pseudomonadales; family Pseudomonadaceae; genus Pseudomonas; species Pseudomonas sp. NPDC089569. The sequence continues at coordinate 15,293 of NZ_JBNNVQ010000108.1, read as the reverse complement.
GCCTTTTGTCGAAGACCGCCTGCCCGCCATCACCGAGGGCACCCTGGGCCTGGTAGGGCATCCGGGCAACTACCCACCCTGCCCGCGCGCGCTGAGCGAACCGGTCACCCTGGCCATCGGCCCCGAAGGTGGCTGGATTCCCTACGAAATCGACCTGCTGGGCAAATCCGGCCTGCAACCGGTGCAACTGGGCGAACGCATCCTGCGCGTCGAAACCGCCGTCACCGCACTGCTGGCACGACTCTTCTAAACCCGACACATCCCCTGTAGGAGCGAGCACGCTCGCGATGGTCGTCAACGATAGCGCTGGGCGCCTGACACCCCGCGGCGTTCTCGAGTCTTTCGCGAGCATGCTCGCTCCTACAGAATCCCACCCGCCTGCCGATACAAACTCCACAAAACCAATGAGTGGTTCAAGGGAGCTACCGCATGTACCAATGGCTGGCCGATAAACTGGGCAATGTAAGCGTCATTCGCAAATTGGGCGTCGGTTTCGGTCTTGTGCTGCTGCTGACATTGCTGATCACCGTCACCGGCTGGACCGGCCTGAGCGATGTGACGAGTCGTGGCGACAAGCTGGGGTTCATTTCCGATATCAACGGGCTGACCAAAGACCTGCGCATTGCTCGCCTGGACTACGACATGCGACGCGGCGAACAAGGGCCCGGGGCGGTCAACGATCTGCTGGGCAAGATCGACAACGGCCTGCAAAGCGCTCGCAAGATGATCGAGCAACCGGCCGATGTCGCCATGATCGATCAGCAACTGGCCGCCGTCGTTCAATACAGGCAAGCCTTTTCCGCCTTGATCCAGGCCGGCGCCAACCGCGAAGACGCCCGCAGCAAGCTCGGCGCTACCGCCGACAATGCCGTGGCCAAGGTGGCTGAAGTCGAAAAATCCATGCTGCAAGGCGACAGCGTTGCGCAGTTCAACAGCGTGATCGACCTGAGCAAACTGATCCAGCAAGCGCGCTTCCAGGTGCGCGGCTACACCTACAGTGGCAAGGCCGAAGCCGAGCAACCGGCACTGGATGCCATCGACAATGCGCTGAAATACCTCGAAAGCCTGCCGACGAAGTTGCCGGAACAGCACATCGCCAACCTGCAGCAAGCGACCGACTCGCTTAAAGCCTATCGCGCCGCGGTCAGCCAATTCCGCGACTCCCAGGTCGCCAGCGCCGAAGCCCTCAAGCACATGGCCGCCGAAGGCCAGATCCTGCTCGACGTGAGCACCAAACTCACCGCCTCCCAGACGCTGGTGCGTGATACCGACGTGGCACACGCCAAGAACATGCTGTTGCTGGCCACTGTCCTGGCACTGGTCTTCGGTCTGCTTGCCGCCTGGGCCATCACCCGGCAAATCGTAGTGCCGCTGAACCAGACCCTCAAAGTGACCGAACGCATTGCCGCCGGCGACCTGACCCAGAATCTGGTCTCCCCACGCCAGGACGAACTGGGCCAGTTGCAACGGGCCATTCAGAACATGACCCAGGGCTTGCGTGAATTGATCGGCGGCATCAGCGATGGCGTGACACAGATCGCCAGCGCCGCCGAAGAGTTGTCGGCAGTCACCGAGCAAACCAGCGCCGGGGTCAACAGCCAGAAGGTGGAAACCGATCAGGTGGCCACCGCCATGAACGAAATGACCACCACTGTGCAGGAAGTGGCGCGCAACGCCGAAGAAGCCTCCGAGGCCGCCGTCGCTGCCGACCAGCAGGCTCGCGAAGGTGACAAGGTGGTGGGTGAAGCCATCGCCCAGATCGAGCGCCTGGCCGCCGAAGTCGGCCACTCCACCGAAGCCATGGGCGAACTCAAGCGCGAAAGCGACAAGATCGGCAGCGTGCTGGATGTGATCAAGTCCGTGGCCCAGCAAACCAACCTGCTGGCCCTCAACGCCGCCATCGAAGCAGCTCGCGCCGGTGAGGCCGGACGCGGCTTCGCCGTGGTCGCCGACGAAGTGCGCAGCCTGGCCCAGCGCACCCAGAAATCCACCGAAGAAATCGAAGAACTGATCGTCGGCCTGCAAAACGGCACCCAGCAAGTGGCGACCATCATGGACAACAGCCGCAACCTGACTGACAGCAGCGTGGAACTGACCCGCCGCGCCGGTGGCTCACTGGAAAGCATCACCCGCACTGTTTCGGCGATTCAGGCGATGAACCAGCAAATCGCCGCTGCTGCAGAACAACAGAGCGCTGTGGCCGACGAGATCAACCGCAGCGTGCTGAACGTGCGGGATGTATCGGATCAGACCTCGGCGGCCAGTGAAGAGACAGCGGCGTCCAGCGTTGAGCTGGCGCGGTTGGGCACGCATTTGCAGATGCTGGTGGGGCGGTTCAAGGTTTGAGGTGAATTCCCTGGCCGGCGAGCCATTCGTCGGCCAACCTCGGAAGTATCATTGGCTGCATGATTAAAACTCGATAAATAACCTTTAAAAATAGCAAAAGCGTTACCCCATTCAACTAACAGTTCTGTTAGTTACGTCATATTTAAAATCGGCGCACGATGATTCTCCTATCGTTTCCTTTAGGAGATCCATCATGAGCAACGATCAAATCGACACTTCCGACTCCACTGAGGCTTCTTCACCTGAAGATATCGCGCCGCAAACCAACTACAGTCGTTGGATGACGGATATGGCGGCGGATATTGCATATCTGACGCTGTATCAGATGGCAATCCCCGGAGCGCACAATTCTGGCGTTGATATGGCCGGAACATGGGGCCCGTGGGAACTACTCGCAGCCTGTCAGAATAAAACATTTCCTGACCAACTTGCCGCAGGTGCGCGATACCTGGATTTGCGACTTGAAGATAGAAGCTATTGGAAGATGGTTGGGAACAAAGTTCCTCGACGCGTATTTTTTGAAAGATTAGAGTTCACGCACGGCAATGGTGATTTCTGGGGAGATGTTAGTGCGGGTCGAACCTTGCAATATCTCGTTAGCGAGGTGAAAAAATTCGCAGAACGCAACCCTGGCGAGATCATCATTCTCGACTTTCGTAAATTCAAAAAAAACATGGCTGACAGTCTCGAACGGGCCTTCCCATACTTAACACCTATAAAGCATTTATTGATTCCAGAGTCATCTAAAAATTTGCCCATTGCAGAAATTCGAAAAAAGCACCCAGGGCGCAATATCACTCTATGTTTTGACCATGGACTTCCAAAAAACTGGAAACCTGAATGGGTGCAACGTGATCAACTGTGGAAATCAATAAGACATGTATGGAGTACCGACCAAAGCGAGAGTAGCACTTTAAACCTTGTTAAAAACGCAATGCGTTCTCCACCACTGAATAGCTACTGGGCATTAAGTGCTACGGTTCGAAATTCTGCAGGCCCAAAGCATTTAGGATCCGATAATCCTATTCGAACCGAAGTATTCAAGGCCGGTCAACAAAACGCTAACATCGTATTGGTTGACTTCATCGAAAGGTCAGAAACCGTGAGCAGCGTTACAGACAAGTGCATTGAGCTTAACAGGCAGAGAGCCAGTGCGATAAAACAACCTCTACCTCCTACAAATCTTGTAGCCGCAGTAGTCGAGGGAGAAAACACGCATAACACAATAGAGTTTCAATGGACTCGGACAGAAACGCATTCCGGCATCAGGACATACGAAGTTTTTAATGGCAATAGCCTTCTATTTACTGCCAATGGAACGACTCACAGAGAAAAGAACCTGCCGCTACGGAACTATAATTTTAAAGTCAGATCAGTAAATCCGGAGGGACAGCGTTCCGATTTTTCGGCACCCTTTACACTGATTCAAGATATCATCCCTCCCACAGTCCCCGAAAATTTTGAAATTTCGAATATCGGACCAAGTTACGCGACATTCAACTGGGAAGCCTCCTATGATAATGTTGGCATAGAAGGTTACGAGCTTACCTGCGGCAATCAAAGTCCAATATTCACAAACAAACTTACAACCACCGTTAGAAATTTAACAACCAACACAACATACAAATGCAGACTCAGAGCAAAGGATGTAAATGGCCTTTACTCTGAATACACAGATATTGAGCACTTAAATCCATTAGAGTTCACTAACCCAAGACTGGAATTGCAACAAATAGAAGAGCCTGGTGCTTTTATTGGATACCTAACTTGGGATCTGATCGAATCCCCTTACCTCCAAAATGTGCACTACATTTTCACAGTCAATGGACAGCTGTCTATGTTCGTCCCCGAAATAGGCATAGCTCCGAGATGTTTTCTACATCAAGCGTTCGGCTCCCCTGTTACAGTAAAATCTTGGATACTGTACCCCAACGGTGAGATTGGAAAAATCAGTACTCATACGTTCACTTGCGACCCAACACCACCGTCGCCAGCAAAAGAACTCAAACTAACTTCACGTACGCCTAATGTAACGTCAGTTAGCTGGACCCCACCGACGGGCAGAAACATAGCTTACCAATCAATTTCTCTGAATGAGGCACCTCCACAATTAATTCCAGCATCGGCACACACCCATGCCTTTGAGAAACTCCCAACGTACGAAAACTTCCTTATTGAAATATGGGCAACCAACGACATGGATATTCAATCTACAGTGGAGTCCATTACACTTGACGCCATAGAGGTCGGCGCACCAAGCAACTTCCGTTATAAATTTGAGCAATCTAAACACATCCTTGAGTGGGATGCGCCCAGTAATACCGAAGGCATTACTGGGTATAAATATAGTTTGACTGACCCGCAGGGATTAACTGTCAACGGTGGCACGGCCGGGCCACAGATGAGCCCGTTTTTGATTCGCAAAGGCCGCTATAGTATCGAGCTCAGATCTGTAAGCGCTAAGGGAGAATCACGACCATTGCTGGCCGAATTCATTGTAGTGTGACTTCCTCACAAAACAGTCACTTCTCCTGACACCTGTTGCACAGTGACTGAACGCTTACAAAACCTGCCTTAAAAAAGCCTGCGCCCGCGGATCCTTCGGTGCATCGAAGAATTCCGCCGGCGAGGCGTCTTCCAGCAGTTTGCCGTGGTCGAAGAACAGCACCCGGTCAGCCACTTCCCGAGCAAAGCCCATTTCGTGGGTAACGCAGACCATGGTCATGCCTTCCCGAGCGAGGTTTTTCATCACGTCCAGCACTTCACCGACCATTTCCGGGTCCAGCGCCGAGGTGGGTTCGTCGAACAGCATGACCTTCGGCTCCATGGCCAGCGCCCGGGCAATCGCCACGCGCTGTTGCTGGCCACCCGACAGGCGCGACGGGAACTCGTGGGCCTTCTGCGCAATCCCGACCTTTTCCAGCAACGCCATGGCCTTGGCCTCGCGCTCCTTCTTGCCGCGCTTGCGCACGACTTTTTGCGCCAGGCACAGGTTGTCCAGCACGGTCATGTGCGGGAACAGGTTGAAGTGCTGGAACACCATGCCGACTTCGCGGCGGTAGGCGTTCACATCGGTTTTCGGATCGACCAGTTGCAGGCCGTCAATGCTCACCGAGCCGGAGTCGAATTCCTCCAGGCCGTTAAGGCAACGCAGGAAGGTCGACTTGCCCGAGCCGGACGGACCGAGCACCACCAGCACTTCGCCCTTGGCCACATTCGTGGAGACGTTATCCACGGCGCGCACAACCTGGCCACGGGTGTCGAAGACTTTTACCAGATCGCGGACTTCAATCACTTTGCGCGAGCCTCCGCTCAAGCCGGCTGGCGATTTTCGACAGCGGCAGGTTGATCAACAAATAAAGGCCGGCGACGCAGAACAGGATTTCGAACGGCGAGAATGAGGTGGTGATGACTTCACGACCGCTCTTCAACAGTTCGGTAATGGCGATCACCGACACCAGCGAGGTGTCCTTGACCAGGCTGATGAACTGCCCGGCCAGCGGCGGCAGCACGCGTTTGAACGCCTGCGGCAGCACCACGTGGCGCATCGACTGGCCGGCGCTCAAGCCCAGCGAGCGCGCGGCCTCGTTCTGGCCACGGGCAATGGACTGCACGCCGGAGCGGATGATCTCCGCCACATAGGCGCCGGTGAACAGCGACAGTGCGGCGATCCCGGCGATTTCCCGGGACAGGTTCATCACCGTGCCGATGAAGAAGTAGAAGATGAAAATCTGCACCAGCAGCGGCGTGCCGCGTACCAGTTCGACGTAAATCGTCGAGAGGTCGCGCAGGGTCGGGTTGTTCGACAGCCGGCACAGGCCGGTGGCCAGACCGATCAGCAGCCCGAGAACACCGGACACCACGGACAGCCACAGGGTGGTCCAGAGGCCCCACAACAACGGCCCTGCGGCCCAATGACGGGTGACACCGATCACATCGCCTTCCGCCACATCGTCACCCTGGGCGACTTGCAGGCTGTTTTCATCGACGGTCACGTGCTGCTCTGCACCGGTATCGTTGCGCAGGGTGACTTCAGCCTTGTCGCCCTTGCGCACCAGTTCACTGACGGTGGAAATGTCGGCGGCACGCTGGGACTCTTCGGCGTGATAGGCGAAGTATTGCGGCACGCGGTTCCAGCGCCATTCGTAGGACATCAGCGAGGTGGCGTAATACAAGGCACCAGCCAGGCCGATCAGCACCAGCACAGTCAGCGCGTGCCAGGGCCATTGGGCTTTTTTCTGTTTCATTGCGAGACTCTCTATCGCTCGTTCCCGCGCTCTGCGTGGGAACGCATCCTGTGACGCTCTGCGTCACGTTTGCGAAGGGACGCGGAGCGTCCTGGGCGGCATTCCCACGCAGAGCGTGGGAACGATCAGTGTCAGGCCTTATTCCATGTCCTTGAGCCACTCGCTGCTCTTGAACCACTTGTCATGGATGCGATCGTAGGTGCCGTCTTCGTGGATCTGGTGCAGGAAGTTGTTGATGAAGTTGATGCTGTCGTAGTCACCCTTCTTCAGACCGAAGGCCAGGGGCTCGTAGGTGAATGGCTTGTCGAGGAAGACCAGTTTGCCGTTGCCGACCTTGTTCAAGGCCACCACGTTGTAAGGCGCGTCATAGATAAAGGCGTCAGCCTTGCCGTTGACCACGTCGAGCACGGCTTCCTGCTCGTTGTCATAGCCGTGGTACTTGGCCTTGGCGATCAGCTTTTTGGCGACCAGTTCACCGGTGGTGCCCAGTTTGGAGGTGATGCGGTAATCGGCAGTGTTCAGGTCTTTATAGGACTTGATGGTGCCTTCCAGCTCCTTGCGGATCAGCAAGGTCTGGCCGACCACGATGAAAGGTTCGCTGAAGTTCAGGCGCAGGTTGCGTTCCTGCGTCAGGGTCATGCCGCTGCCGATCATGTCGAACTTGTCGGTCATCAGCGCCGGGATGATGCCGTCGTAGCCGGTGGACACCAGCTCCAGCTTGACGCCCATGGCTTTGGTCATGGCCTTGAGGATGTCGACTTCGAAGCCGATGATCTCGCCGCGCTTGTTGGTCATTTCAAACGGCATGTAGGTCGGGTCCATGCCGACTTTCAACGTGCCGCGCTTGACCGCGTCATCGATGGCACCGGCCTGCGCCGCGCTGACTGCGACCAAAGCCGTGACGCCCACCAGCAGCATCGACAGATACTTCTTCATCCTCAAATCCCCAAAACCATTGCATGTGCGGCGCGAAATCGACAGTTTTCCAATAAAAACAGACAGATACGGACACAAGCGGTCCGGGCGCGCCAATTCGGGGACGGATCCTAACGCACTTGCCCGATTGCACAAGTGTTCAAACAGGATTTGTTGTTATTTGACCGATCGTTCCCCCGCTCTGCGTGGGAATGCAGCCCGAGACACTCTGTGTCCCACTACAGCCGAACGCGGAGCGTCCGATGAGGCGTTCCCACGCAGAGCGTGGGAACGATCAGCCCCGCTGATCAGCGGGGCTCTTCGTTATGCCAGTTGAGGCTGTGCGCTCAGTGGCTTGAGCGGCAGCATCGGTGCATGGGGATCGGCCTTGACCGACTTGCGCCATGCGCCCAGCCACTCGGCGTGGCCTTCGCTCCAGACCTGCTCATGCAGGCGAGCCAATGCCACCGGGTCGCTCAACAGTTGGACACGTTCGTTGTTGGTCAGGCCTTCAGGGCCGACCTTCATCGCGTGCCGAACCCGCTCGACCCGCAGCCATTCGATCGGCTCGGCCTCACGGTGACGGGACGTCGCCAGCGAGCACGCCAGGGCGTTCTGCTGTGGGTCGACCACCGAACGGATGAAACCGTCGTTCAGCGCGTGCCAGCGGTTTTCATGGGTGTACTGGTCGGTTGCCAGCAATGCCTGCGGCGGATTGTATTCCTCAGGAATGAGGAACAGGCTCTCGTCACGGGATTTGAGGCCCAGGCCGACACGACTGGAAATCACCGAGACCGGGATCGACAGCATCAACGAGCCGACAATCGGCACCAGCCACCACAGGAAGCTCGGGTTCAGCCAGATCACCAGCAAGGCCCAGAAGAAGCCCAGCAAGGTTTGCGGGCCGTGACGCTTGATGGCTTCGCTCCAGGGTGTGGAGTCGTCGTCACGCTGCGGCGAGTTCCAGGTCGCGGCCCAGCCGAGGAACGCGGCAAGGACGAAACGGGTATGGAAAATCATCCGCACCGGTGCCAGCAGCATGGAGAACAGCATCTCCAGCAACATCGACATCGTCACCTTGAACTTGCCGCCGAACTCTTTCGCGCCCTTGGCCCAGATCAGGATGACGCTCAGCAGTTTGGGCAGGAACAGCAATACGACGGTGGTCGAGAACAGTGCGATCGCCTTGTCCGGGTGCCATTGTGGCCACAGCGGATAGAGCTGACGCGGCTCAAGGAAGTACTGCGGCTCCATCAAGGTGTTGACCGCCAGCAGCGCCGTCGACAGCACCAGGAAGAAGAACCACAGCGGCGCCGACAGGTAGGACATCACGCCGGTCAGGAATACCGCACGGTGTACCGGGTGCATACCCTTGACCAGGAACAGGCGGAAGTTCATCAGGTTACCGTGGCACCAGCGACGGTCACGCTTGAGTTCATCCAGCAGGTTCGGTGGCAGTTCTTCGTAGCTGCCCGGCAGGTCGTAGGCAATCCATACGCCCCAACCGGCGCGGCGCATCAGCGCGGCTTCAACGAAGTCGTGGGACAGGATCGCACCGGAGAACGCACCTTTGCCGGGCAACGGCGCCAGGGCGCAGTGATCGATGAACGGCTTCATGCGAATGATCGCGTTGTGGCCCCAGTAGTGCGATTCGCCCAGTTGCCAGAAGTGCAGACCGGCAGTGAACAGAGGACCGTACACGCGAGTGGCGAACTGCTGCATGCGCGCATACAGAGTGTCCATGCCCGACGCACGTGGCGCAGTCTGGATGATCCCGGCGTCCGGCGTGGCTTCCATCAGGCGCACCAGACTGGTCAGGCACTCGCCGCTCATGACCGAGTCGGCATCGAGCACCACCATGTACTTGTAGTCACCGCCCCAGCGACGGCAGAAGTCGTCGAGGTTGCCGCTCTTGCGTTTTACGCGGCGGCGGCGACGGCGATAGAAGATCTTGCCGAAGCCCTTGGTCTCGCGGCAGACATCCAGCCAGGCCTGCTGTTCGGCAACGCAGATATCGGCATCGTTACTGTCGCTGAGGACGAAGAAGTCGAAACGGTCCAGGTCACCTGTGGCCGCGACGGATTCGAAGGTTGCGCGAAGGCCGGCGAAAACCCGCGGTACGTCTTCGTTGCAGATCGGCATCACCAGTGCGGTGCGTGCATCCTTTGGAATCGGCTCGTTGCCGGCACTTTTACCGGAGATACGGTATTTATCGTGGCCGGTCAGCAATTCAAGGAAGCCCATCAACGCGGTCCAGAAACCGGCCGATACCCAGCAGAACAGAATCCCGAACATGATCAGGATGGTGGTTTGCAAGGCATAGGGCAGCACTTGCGTTGCGGTTTGCAGCAGTGGTTGATGCAGGACCTCTTCAAGATCCACGAACGACCAGCCCTGGTACGGCATGATGCCCTTCATGTACCAGCCGGCGACGATGGTCTGGCCCAGCATCAGCAGCAACAGAATGTAGCGACGGATCGAACCGACGGTACGCCAGCGCGCTGCCGGCAGAACGCGTTCGTCCTTCGGCGGCTTCGGTGGGTTGGTGCGACCGGTCAGACGACGCCAGCCGCGCACCAGGATGTTGGTGCGCCATGGCTCGGGCACGACCTTGGTCCGGCGAATCGGCGGAGTCGCCTTGAGGCAGACCCGACCGCTGGCGTCGAGCACCAGCATTTCGGCGTCCTGCAACTCTTCGGCGGTGCTCAGGGTCAAGCGCTTGCCGACCGAGGCCTGAGCGGCATCGGTCGGTGCGTCGAACGCCTGCGACGACAGGCGCTCGTGCAGTTCACTGAAGGACTGGCAGCCCGCGAGTTCCGCGCGCTGCTGGTCGGTCATCGGCAGATGCGCCAGATACTCGGATAGAGATTCTGGCTGTACTTGAGAATTACTCATCGGCAGGCAACTGATAGCTCCAGGTCTCGGTCAGGACTTCTTCAGTCGGTGCCGATACCGGTGTGGCTGGGGCCGCGTCGGCAGCGGCAGGCTGCTTGGCGTCGGTGTTGTTCGCCTTGTCCTTGGCATCTGCGACCGGCTTGGCGTCAGCCTTGTTGGCTTCGCCAGCGGTTTTCGCGTCCTTGTCCGCTTTCTCCACTTTCTCCGCTTGCTTGGCAGCGACCTTGTCGGCCTTGGCAACGGAGGAGCTGGACGCAGGGACAGAAGTCTTGGCCAGATCGGCCGGCACAATGTTCTGCACCAGCGCCGCACGCATTTCGGTGGATTTGCTCGGGTCCTTGATCTTCAGGCGCAGGGTCAGGCGCCAGCCCTTGGTTTCAGGGTTGTAGCGCACGTTGTTCTCGACCAGTTCGGCGTTGTCGCCGACGCTGACCTGGCTGCGCACATCGGTATCCGCTGGCAATGCCGCCAGGGACGGACCTTCGAAATCGACCAGATAGGCAACGCTACCATCGGGTTGACGGATCAGGTTGGACTGTTTGACGTCACCGGTGGACTTGAGGGTCTGACTGACCCAGGCGCTGTCCGGTGCGTGCAACGCGGCTTCGTCCATGGTCCAGTGCATGCGGTAGGCGAAGTCCAGCGGCTTGCCTGGCTCCGGCATGGTTTCCGGGCTCCAGAAAGCCACGATATTGTCGTTGGTTTCGTCAGCGGTCGGAATCTCGACCAGATCGACGGTGCCCTTGCCCCAGTCGCCTTTCGGTTCGATCCAGGCACTTGGACGCTTGTCGTAGCGGTCGTCGAGGTCTTCGTAGTGGCTGAAGTCACGGCCACGCTGCAGCAAGCCGAAGCCACGCGGATTTTCGACCGAGAAGTTGCTCACCGCCAGGTGTTTCGGGTTGTTCAGCGGACGCCAGATCCACTCGCCATTACCGGCATGAATCGCCAGGCCGCTGGAGTCGTGCAGCTCACGACGGTAATTGAGGACTTTGGACGGCTGGTTGGCGCCGAACAGGAACATGCTGGTCAGCGGAGCGATGCCCAGTTTGCCGACCTTGTCGCGCAGGTACATCTGCGCCTTGACGTCGACAATGGTATCGCTGCCCGGACGCAGGGTCAGACGGTAGGCACCGGTCGCACGTGGCGAATCCAGCAGCGCGAAGATCACCAGGTGTTTGTCGCCTGGCTTTGGCTGCTCGATCCAGAACTCGCGAAAACGCGGGAATTCTTCGCCGGACGGCAACGCGGTATCGAGCGCCAGGCCGCGAGCTGAAAGACCATAGACGTGACCTTTGCCGACAACGCGGAAGTAGCTCGCGCCCAGCATGGTCATGATTTCGTCTTGCTTGTCGGCCTTGTTGACCGGGTACAGCACACGGAAACCGGCGTAGCCTAGCTGCTCAGTGGCCTTCGGGTCGAACTTGAGGTCGCCGAAATCGAAACGACTCGGGTCATACTTGATCTCTTCGACGTTGTTCGCTGTGATTTCGTTGATTTTCACCGGCGTATCGAAATGCATGCCCTGGTGATAGAACGACAGCTTGAACGGCGTTTTCTGATCTGCCCATTCGGCTTTTTCTGTCAGAAAACGAATTTTCTGGTAGTCCGCGAATTTCATCTCGCGGAACTCGTTCGGCAAGTTACTGCGCGGCGCTTCGTACTTCTGACCGGCCAGCTCTTTTGCCTTGACCGACACATCATCCAGATTGAATGCCCAAATCTGGCCGGCGCTGAGCAGACCGAGCAACGCAGTGCCCGCTACCAGAGCGCTGCGTAACCGTTTGGCAGACAATTTTGGTGCGTTACAGGGACTAACAATCACGAGCAACCCTCGCCGAAAACAGATCAAAAAACCAACGGCCAGTTAAAGGGTCTGTAAGGTTTGCGGTACAAAAAACCGGCCTTGCAGACCACTCTTGCCAAGTTGGCGAGCATTGTTCCGACTCCGATGGGGCTAAATGATTCCCCAAACGGTTCAGGACAAGTCTCTACCTAAGTCAAAATGGACCAACGAACGCTGATCCCCGTAGCGCGCGATTATCTAGTAGGCCGCGTTACAACGCATCAGGGGTAACAAAGTATTTATCGGGAAAAATGCCTGTTTTCAGTCGAAAAGCGCTCAAAAAGATGTTTCAAGCGCTTTCAGGTCTGTAACAGAAAGGTTACCGGGCCATCGTTGACCAGGTGCACCTGCATATCCGCGCCGAATCTACCTGATGCCACAGTGCCATGCACCTGTTTCGCTTTACTTAATAGATAGTCGAAAAGCTCTTCGCCCAGGGCCGGAGGAGCCGCGGTCGAGAAACTCGGGCGCAAGCCGCTCTTGGTGTCGGCGGCCAGCGTGAACTGCGAGACCAGCAGCAACCCGCCACCCACATCCGCCAGGGACAGATTCATCTTGCCCTCGGCGTCACTGAACACCCGATAGTTAAGCAGCTTATTGAGAAGTTTGTCGGCGCTGGCCCGAGTGTCGTCGGGCTCGACGGCCACCAGCACGAGCAAACCCTGGTCGATTGCGCCGACCACCTCGCCTGCTACTTCGACTCGTGCACCCCGCACACGCTGCAGCAGCCCCTTCATGCTTCTTCGGGCGCCAGGTCGAGCAGACGCCGGGCCATTTGATCGGCAGCACGCACCAGTGCGTCGGTAATGCCCGGTTCGGCTGCGGCATGACCGGCGTCGCGAATGACCTGCAGCTCACTGTTTGGCCAGGCCTGGTGCAGTTCCCAGGCGTTGTCCAGGGGACAGATCACGTCATAACGGCCATGGATGATAACGCCTGGCAAATGGGCGATTTTGCCCATGTCTCGAATCAACTGGTTGGGTTCGAGGAAGGCGTTATTGACGAAGTAGTGGCATTCGATGCGGGCGATGGACAACGCGCGCTGCGGTTCGGAAAAACGATCGACCACCAGCGAATTCGGACGCAGGGTGGCGGTCCGGCCTTCCCACGTGGACCAGGCCTTGGCCGCGTGCATCTGGGCGATCTGATCATTGCCCGTCAGACGCTTGTGGAACGCGCTGAGCAAGTCGTCGCGCTCGTCCAGCGGGATCGGCGCGATGTAATCCTGCCAGTAATCGGGAAACAGGCGGCTGGCACCGGCCTGGTAGAACCATTCGATTTCCTGCGGACGGCAGAGAAAGATCCCGCGAACGATCAGACCGTGCACACGCTCCGGGTGGGTTTGCGCGTAAGCCAGTGCAAGGGTCGAACCCCAGGAACCGCCGAACAGCACCCACTTGTCGATGCCCAGGTGCTGGCGGATTTTCTCAAGGTCGGCGACCAGATCCCAGGTGGTGTTGTTTTCCAGGCTGGCGTGGGGGGTGGAGCGACCGCAACCACGCTGGTCGAAGGTGACGATGCGATACAGGTTTGGGTCGAAATAGCAGCGGCTCGCCGCATCGCAGCCGGCACCGGGGCCGCCATGAATGAACACCACCGGCAAACCTTGCGGTGAACCGCTTTCGTCGACATACAGCGTGTGAGTGTCGTCGACGGCCAGATCGTGCCGGGCGTAGGGTTTGATCTGTGGGTACAAAGTCTGCATTGGGCGCTCCGTATCAGGTCGAGGTCATCCCTGGGGGGACTTCTATTATTCTGCCGTGGGGCATCATAAACCTGAATGACCACTTGTAGGAGCGAGCATGCTCGCGAAGAACGTTCGGGCAACGCGGACATTCAGGTAGCCCGCGTTATCGTTGACGCCCATCGCGAGCAGGCTCGCTCCCACAGTGGATTGGTGGTGTGGCAGACAGGGTGTTAACACCGCAAACCCTGTGGGAGCGAGCCTGCTCGCGATGGCGTCCGCAAGAACAGCAAAAAAGCATCGGCCTACGAGACGCTTCACCTCGATCTGTAAGACATTTCTGAAATCCCTGAAACAAGCTACAGCGCCTTGCGGCACTGCCTACGACTGCACCAGAATCCGCCGGCTTGTGCGCTTTGAGGCCCCTCGCTAACTTGATTCGCGTCACTGATTGTCAGTGATCGGGTTTAGTAGCCCGTACTCTGTTAAGCGCATTTGCGCTCCCGATAGGCAGGTATGTTCATACCTGCCCTTGACGGCAGCCGTGTGCAGGGCGCCTTCGGGCGCGCCGGTTTAACTGAGTCCGGTCTACTAACCTGCGCACGGCTGCCACCCTCTTGATTAGTCGCGATTCGGTGTTGGCTGTCATTCATGCCCCTTGTTTACAGGACCTGAATCATGACCCATACGACGCGCACCACCCCCCTCTTCCACATCGCCCCCGACATCGACAACCGCACCCTGCTCGAATACGCCTGCGTTTCCCTGGCCTCGGCCAGCGCCATGGCGAGCGACTTCGCCCGAGACCTGAAGGAGTCGCAGGGGCACACACTGTTGGGAATTCAGCAGTCGATCATGCTGGGGGAAATGGCGGTGAATCGGGTGTTGGACAACCTCGATCCCCCGTAATCACCTGGTCTTTGTTTCTGATTGTTCCCACGCTCTGCGTGGGAATGCAGCCTGGGACGCTCCGCGTCCCTTACGAGCGTGACGCAGAGCGTCACAGGAGGCGCTCCCACGCGGAGCGTGGGAGCGATCAGCGCATGGAGGTGTTTTCAAGCGTTGTAGTGTTTTTCGCCCCAGGCCAGCAGGCCTTGCAGCAGTTCCTTCAACACCACCTGCGTCGGCTCCGCCAGATCCGGGCGATAGCGGAACGGTTCGAACTCTTCCATATAGGTGCACTGGCCCAGCTCCAGTTGCACAGCATGGATGTTCTCGGCCGGGTTGCCGTAATGCCGGGTGATGTGCCCGCCCTTGAAGCGGCCGTTCAGCACATGGCTGTAGTTCGGGTGCCCGGCACAGATCGCTTCCAGCTGCGAAGCCAACTGTGGATCGCAACTGGCGCCGTTGAAGGTGCCCAGGT
>NZ_JBNNVQ010000107.1:0-18512 GCF_050280625.1 Pseudomonas sp. NPDC089569 | reverse complement strand
CGATCAGTTCACGCTCGCCGGTGCCAGCCCGGCCATCGGCCCAGACCATCCGCCAACAAGCACGCAACACCCCTTCGGCCGCATAGGGCTGCGAGACAAACTGCTGCGTCAATCCGGCACCCTGGAGCGCAACGAGCTCAACGACGAGCGCGTGATGGACTCCAACGACCAGGAAAAAGAGCGCGGCATTACCATTCTGGCGAAAAACACCGCCATCAACTGGAACGGCTACCACATCAACATCGTGGACACCCCGGGCCACGCCGACTTCGGCGGCGAAGTAGAGCGCGTCATGTCGATGGTCGACTCCGTGCTGCTGCTGGTCGACGCTCAAGACGGTCCTATGCCGCAAACCCGTTTCGTGACCAAGAAGGCGTTCGAAGCCGGCCTCAAGCCGATCGTCGTGATCAACAAGGTCGACCGTCCGGGCGCGCGTCCTGACTGGGTTCTGGACCAGATCTTCGACCTGTTCGACAACCTGGGTGCCACCGACGAACAGCTGGACTTCAAAGTCGTCTACGCCTCGGCCCTCAACGGCATCGCCGGTCTGGACCACACCGACATGGCTGAAGACATGACCCCGCTGTACCAGTCGATCGTCGACAACGTACCGGCGCCGGCAGTTGACCGTGACGGTCCGTTCCAGATGCAAATCTCCGCTCTGGACTACAACAGCTTCCTGGGTGTGATCGGTGTTGGCCGTATCGCCCGTGGTCGCGTCAAGCCGAACACTCCGGTCGTCGCCATCGACACCGAAGGCAAGAAGCGCAACGGCCGTATCCTGAAGCTGATGGGTCACCACGGTCTGCACCGTATCGACGTTGAAGAAGCTGCAGCAGGCGACATCGTTTGCATCAGCGGTTTCGACGAGCTGTTCATCTCCGACACCCTGTGCGACATGAACAACGTCGAGGCGATGAAGCCTCTGACCGTAGACGAGCCGACCGTTTCCATGACCTTCCAGGTCAACGACTCGCCGTTCTGCGGCAAGGAAGGCAAGTTCGTGACCTCCCGCAACATCAAGGAGCGTCTGGACAAGGAACTGCTGTACAACGTTGCCCTGAAAGTTGAAGAAGGCGACTCGGCCGACAAGTTCAAGGTTTCCGGTCGTGGTGAGCTGCACCTGTCGGTTCTGATCGAAACCATGCGTCGTGAAGGCTTCGAAATGGCCGTAGGCCGTCCAGAAGTGATCATCCGCGAAGTGAATGGCACCAAGCAGGAACCATTCGAAAACGTGACCATCGACATCCCTGAAGAATCCCAGGGCAAGGTCATGGAAGAGATGGGCCTGCGTAAAGGCGACCTGACCAACATGTCTCCGGATGGCAAGGGCCGTGTGCGCCTTGAGTACAACATCCCGGCTCGCGGTCTGATCGGTTTCCGTAACCAGTTCCTGACCCTGACCAACGGTGCAGGCATCCTGACCTCGATCTTCGATCGCTACGACACCATGAAGTCCGGCCAAATGTCCGGCCGTCTGAACGGTGTTCTGGTATCGGTGGAAACCGGCAAGGCACTGACCTACTCCCTGGAAACCCTGCAGGCGCGCGGCAAGCTGTTCGTCGAGCACGGCCAGGAGATCTACAACGGTCAGATCATCGGTCTGAACAGCCGTGACAACGACCTGGGTGTCAACCCTACCAAGGGCAAGAAGCTCGACAACATGCGTGCTTCGGGTAAAGACGAAACCATCGCGCTGGTTCCGCCAGTTCGCCACACGCTGGAACAGGCTCTGGAATTCATCCAGGACGACGAGCTGTGCGAAGTGACTCCAAAGTCCATCCGTCTTCGCAAGAAGATCCTGGACGAAGGCGAGCGTACCCGTGCTGCCAAGAAAGCCAAGGCGTAATTAGCCCAGGCTGAATGAAAACGCCCCCGGTCGAAAGGCCGGGGGCGTTTTTGTTTGTCCGGGATTTTTGTGGTGAGGTTGGGGGCCTCATCGCTGGCAAGCCAGCTCCCACATGGTTAGCGTCGGGCATATCCTTTGTGTACGACTCGACCCTGTGGGAGCTGGCTTGCCAGCGATGGCGGCTCTTCAGCCACCACAGGAATCAGAACCGCTCGATACCGCGCGAACTGCGCTCGCGCTCCACTTCCTTGGGCTTGTACGCGCAATACCCCGGTCGCGGGCCAATTTTCGGGTGATTGCGGCAGGTGTCCGGGCGTTTTTCATAAATAGTGCACAGACGGCTCTTACGATCCAGGTAGTAGCAATCGTTGTTGCTCATGCGCTGGAGCGTGAAGATGCCCGACTTTTGGTTGAAACGCTCGACCAGGCCTTCCTTTTGCAGGCGCTTGGCGATGTTTTTAGGCGGTTCGCCCAGTTCGAACTCGTCGACCACGCCGATGCGCACCAGGTCCTTGATCTTGACCTCGACCGGCAGGGTGCAGCAGCTGGAGACACAGGAACCGCACATCGGAGCCGAATATTTGGCCCACGTCTCGAGACGGTCGATCTCGGCAGCGGCAATCAGGGTGGGCTTCATCATCGGGAACTACCAGGCATATGCATCAGGGCGCGCGATCATACCGGGACGGGTGGATTTTTGAACAACCTTTCGCCAGATTTTTTCCTGTCATCCATCGAGTGTCCAATTCGGCACGCGCCCTGCATTGATTCATGCACACGACAATGAATTGCCGAACCATTTCGCACCAACGGGAAAAACTGCCGAACCGGAGCCTCTACCGTCTGTCAGACCGTCTAGGCTCAGACAACTCAAAGTTCGCTCGAGGTCTTATCGATGACTCAAGAACCACTTGTTCGTGAAGCAGAGGTGGCCGCATTCCGCGACGCCGTCCTGACCAAGCTCACCTATGCGGTGGGCAAAGACCCGGATCACGCCTTTGACCATGACTGGTTCGAAGCCATTGCGCTGGCTGCGCGTGATCATATGGTCGAGCACTGGATGGACCACACGCGCCAGATTTATCGCAAGGGTCAGAAACGCGTTTATTACCTGTCCCTGGAATTCCTCATCGGCCGGTTGCTTTACGACAGCCTGAGCAACCTGGGGCTTTTGGACGTGGCACGCGAGGCGCTGACCGAGCTGGGCGTCGACCTGGAACGCATCCGCCTGCTGGAGCCCGATGCGGCATTGGGCAACGGCGGTCTGGGGCGACTGGCGGCGTGTTTCATGGAAAGCATGTCGACGCTGGGCATTGCCGGTCATGGTTACGGAATTCGCTATGAGCACGGTTTGTTTCGTCAGGCCATCGTCGACGGTTGGCAGCAGGAGCAAACCGAACACTGGCTGGATTTCGGCAACCCCTGGGAGTTCGAGCGGCCGGAAGTGGTGTACCCGATCGGTTTCGGTGGTGGCGTCGAGACCGTGACCGATAGCGAAGGCAAGACAAAACAAGTCTGGCACCCGGCGGAAACCGTGCGGGCCATTGCCTACGACACGCCCGTGGTCGGCTGGCGAGGCGCGAGCGTGAATACCTTGCGTCTGTGGCGCGCACGGGCCATGGAAGACTTGCACCTGGAGCGCTTCAACGCAGGCGATCACCTGGGGGCGGTGGCGGAGGTGGCCCGGGCCGAAAGCATCTCTCGCGTTCTGTATCCGGCGGACAGCACCGAAGCCGGCCAGGAGCTGCGTCTGCGCCAGGAATACTTTTTCGTCGCCGCATCCCTGCAGGATCTGCTGCGCCGCCACCGCAACATGCACACCTCGGTGTTGACCCTGGGCGATCACGCCGCGATTCAACTCAACGACACCCACCCCTCGATTGCCGTGGCCGAACTGATGCGGCAATTGGTCGACGTGTATGACGTGGCGTGGGACGCCGCGTGGCAGGTCACGGTCGACACGCTGTCGTACACCAACCACACGTTGCTGCCTGAAGCGCTGGAAACCTGGCCGGTCGGTTTGATGGAACGCATGTTGCCGCGGCACATGCAGATCATTTACCTGATCAATGCCCAGCACATCGACTCGCTGCGGGCCAAGGGCATCCATGACTTCGACGTGCTTCGCGCGGTGTCGCTGATCGAGGAGGACAACGGTCGCCGCGTGCGCATGGGCAATCTGGCATTCCTCGGTTCACACAGCGTCAACGGCGTGTCCGGTCTGCATACGCAACTGATGCGCAAAACCGTGTTTTCGGAACTGCACAAGCTCTACCCGGAGCGGATCAACAACAAAACCAACGGCATTACCTTCCGACGCTGGCTGTACCAGGCCAACTCGGAGCTCACTTCCATGCTGGTGGATGCACTGGGACCGGAGGTGCTGGACAAGCCCGAGGAACGCTTGCAGGACCTGGCACCGTTCGCCGAAAAGGCCTCGTTTCGCAAGGCCTTTGCCGAGCAGCGCCTGCACAATAAAAAGGCCCTGGCCTATCTGATTCACGAACGCTTGGGGATCGCGGTCAATCCGGCGGCGATGTTCGACGTACAGGTCAAGCGCATCCACGAGTACAAACGCCAGTTGCTCAACCTGATGCACACGGTGGCGCTGTATCAGGCCATCCGCGCGGAACCTGAAATCGACTGGGTGCCGCGGGTGAAGATCTTCGCCGGTAAAGCGGCGGCCAGTTATCACCAGGCCAAGCTGATCATCAAGCTGACCAACGACATCGCCCGGGTGGTCAATAACGATCCGACCGTGCGCGGGTTGCTCAAAGTCGTGTTCCTGCCCAACTACAACGTCAGCCTGGCGGAGAGCATCATTCCGGCGGCGGATTTGTCCGAGCAGATCTCCACCGCCGGTTTTGAGGCGTCGGGCACCAGCAACATGAAGTTCGGCCTCAACGGCGCGCTGACCATTGGCACGCTGGACGGTGCCAACGTGGAAATGTGCGAGCGCATCGGCGCCGAGCACATGTTCATTTTCGGTCTCACCGCCCAGCAGGTTGAAGCACGTAAACAGAATCACGAGTTCAGTGCAGTGCCCGACATTGCTGCCTCCCATCGGCTCAACGACGTGTTGCAGGCGATTCGTGGCGGCGTGTTCTCACCGGATGATCCATCCCGGTACAGCGGGCTGATCGACTCGCTGGTCGATTACGATCGCTTCCTGGTTTGCGCCGACTTCGATGCCTACTGGGACGCGCAAATGCGTGTCGAAGCCCTTTGGCACGACTCCCAGCAATGGTGGCGTTCAGCGGTATTGAACACTGCGCGGATGGGCTGGTTTTCGTCGGACCGGACCATTGGCGAGTACGCCACGGATATCTGGAAGGCGTTGGGCTGACATCAGACGCCTGGCGGGAGCCCGGTACAAACGGAAAATCGAAAGTCACTGTGGGAGCGAGCCTGCTCGCGATGGCGGACAGACATTCAACGTCAACGTTGAATGATGTGGCCTCATCGCGAGCGGGCTCGCTCCCACAGGTTTTTATTGATCCGCACTAGACTGGGTCAAAGGTAGAATTGCCGGGTTCGCCCCTTGTCGGGGTTGCTTAGGGATATCGGACATGCAATGGATTTTCATGTTGATTGGCCTGGTGCTGGGCTGGCTGCTCGACGAGTCATTCAGCGAGGCACTGCTGGGCGCGCTGCTCGGCCTGGTGATTGGCCAGGCCATCCGCATTGGAAAACTGGCGTCACAGGCTGGCGAGCAACGGGTATTGCTCGAGCAGGCACAGGTTGCACTGCATGGGGTCGAGCAACGGCTGGCGCTATTGGAAGCTTCCGGCGTCAGCGCCTCCGAGCCCGTTATCAGCGAAACGGTATTGACCCCTGACATCGAAGTCGCGCAACCCGCTGTCGAAACCCCCGAACTGATCTGGGAACTGCCCCCCGAGCCCGTCAGCGCCGTGGCCGTCGAAGCCCAAGCCCAAGCAGCAACGCACTTCGATGCCTGGAGTGCACAGGCGCCTCAGCAACCCGCCACCCCCCGCGAACCCAATTTGATCGAACGCGCCATCAGCGGTGCCCGGGCCTGGCTGTTTGGTGGCAACACGGTGTTGCGGGTCGGTGTCGTCCTCTTGTTTCTCGGCCTGGCCTTTCTGCTGCGCTATGCCACTGAAGGCATGGTGGTGCCGATCGAGTTGCGCTACGCCGGTGTCGCGGCGGCGGCGCTCGGTCTGCTGGGCCTCGGTTGGTGGCTGCGCACGCGAAACAACAATTACGCATTGATCCTGCAAGGCGCCGGGGTCGCTGTGCTGTACCTGACGGTGTTTGCAGCCATGCGTTTGCACCCGCTTATCGATCCCTCCCTGGCGTTTGGGCTGCTGGTTGCGGTGACGGTGTTTTCGGCGATTCTGGCCATCACCCAGAATGCCTTGGGTCTGGCTGCTGCCGCGGCGTTGGGCGGGTTCGCGGCACCCCTTCTGGCTTCCACCGGAGCCGGTAGCCATGTTGCGTTGTTCAGCTATTTCGCCTTGCTCAACGCCGGCATCCTCGCCATCGCCTGGTTCAAGGCCTGGCGTTTGCTGAACGTGATTGGTTTTGTCGGCACTTTCGGTATCGGTTTCGCCTGGGGCGCACGCTCCTACACGCCGCAACTGTTGTGGAGTACCGAGCCGTTCCTGATTCTGTTCTTTTTGATGTACCTGGCCATCGGCCTGCTGTTCGCCCGACGCAAGCTGTCGGAGATGGGCGATGCACCCGAGGATGGCAATCGAGAGGCGAT
This sequence comes from Pseudomonas sp. NPDC089569, assembly GCF_050280625.1. Lineage (NCBI taxonomy): Bacteria > Pseudomonadati > Pseudomonadota > Gammaproteobacteria > Pseudomonadales > Pseudomonadaceae > Pseudomonas > Pseudomonas sp. NPDC089569. The sequence goes on along the minus strand of NZ_JBNNVQ010000107.1, from coordinate 11,934 downwards.
GTTGCGTTGGTCGGCGCACAAGGGTGATTACGTCGATGGCACGTTGTTGTTCGGTCCGCCGCTGGCCGGTTTTGGTTTGCAGTTCGCATTGGTGCAGCATCTGGAGTTTGCCGTCGCGTTGAGTGCCCTGGCACTGGGCATCATCTACATCGGGCTGGCCCGATTGCTCTACGCCGGTCGTACGTTGCTGCTGGCAGAAACCTGCCTGGCCCTGGGCGTGATCTTCACCAGCCTGGCGATTCCCCTGGGGCTCGATGCGCGCTGGACCACTGCCGCATGGGCCGTGGAAGGCGCGGGGATTCTTTGGCTGGGGCTGCGTCAGCGTCGACCGTTGGCCCGTGCCTTCGCCTTGCTGTTGCAACTGGGGGCGGCGCTGACCTTCTTCAGTGAGCTGAGCGATGGCCAAGGCAGCCTGCTCGACGGGGCGCCATTGGGGGCGCTGATGTTGGGTGTTGCGCTGCTGTTCAGTTTCTTTCAGTTGCACAAGGCTTTACCCGGGAAAATAGCTGCGTGGGAGCGCAAAGGCCTGCCGGTGCTGGCCTGTCTCGGCTTGTCGTTCCTCTATCTGCTGGCACCGTTGTTTTTCTTCGCCCATGGCACGGCGATCAGTTGGGCATTGGCTGGGCTGGTCACTTTGTTGGCAGGCTTGCGTCTGCCATCGCGGACGTTTTTGTTCACCGCAATCGCCGTGCAGTGGCTGGGTGGTGTGTTGTTCCTGCTGGCCGCCCCATTACCGAACGAGGGTTTGCGTCCATTGGTCCATGGCGATTTCTGGGCGCCGATGGTGCTCGGTGTCGCGGGTTTGTTCGGGGCCTGGCGTTTGCAACATGGCAACGCTGCCGGGGCGCTGAACGGGCTGACTCTGCAACGGCTGTCCCAGGCATTGTTGGTATGGGGTGCAGGTTGGTGGGCGCTGGCATGGGTCAGCGAAGTGCTGCGCTTTGCGCCGTCGCACCTGCAGGCGACGTTGTTGCTCGCAGCGGCGGCTCTGAGTGTCGGGCTGTGGGCAACGCTGGCGCTGCGCCTGAAATGGCCGGCCCTGGGGTTGCTCTGTACGCTGCTCATCCCGGCGGCCGGGCTGGTATTGATCGCAGCCTGGCATTCGCGCTTTCACCCGGCAGCTGATTGGGGCTGGCTGGCGTGGCTCACGGTGTTCACGGTGCATTTCATCTCGGTAAGGCGTCTGGCGCCGATGCTGCCGGCGTGGGCCTTGAGCTGTGCCCATGTGCTGGGTTGCTGGCTGTTGATCGGTGTGCTGGCGCTGGAGTTGCGTTACGGTTTGCTGTTGCTGTCGGAACAGTACAACGCCTGGCGCTGGCTCGGCTGGGCGATTTTGCCGAGCCTGTATCTGGTGCTGATGGCATCACCGCGAACCTGGCCGTGGCCTCTATCGGATTATTCGCGCGAATACCGTGTGTTCGCCGCAGCACCGCTGGCAGTACTGATGCTTGGGTGGTTCTGGCTGGCCAATAGCGTCAGCGACGGCACCGCCGAACCGTTGCCGTATGTGCCGCTGGTCAATCCATTGGAGCTGGGCCTGCTGTTCGCCTTGTTCGGTGTTTACGTCTGGTCGCGCAGCGCGTTGACGCAACTGGCTATCCGCCGGGAGCACGCGGCATACGCCACGCAAGTGCTGGCGGGTGTCTCGCTGTTTGCGTTCTTCACTGCAATGGTCATGCGCACGGCGCACCATTGGGCAAATGTGCCCTTCGAACTCGATTTGCTGCTTGAATCCATGCGCGTGCAGGCCGGCTTGTCTATCGTCTGGACGCTGATGGCCCTTGGGCTGATGATCGGCGGCCACCTGCGCCGGCGTCGCGAAGTCTGGCTGATCGGGGCGGCGCTGATCGGTGTAGTGGTCGCCAAGCTGTTCTTTGTCGAGTTGAGTAACCGTGGTGGGCTGGCGCGGATCGTGTCGTTCATTGGCGTAGGCGTGCTGTTGCTGGTGGTCGGTTATTTCGCCCCGTTGCCGCCAAAACGTGTCGAGCCCGGGCCGCAAGCGGATAAACCGGCCCCGGAAAGCGAAGGAGTGTCGTCTTGAGTCAGAAACTTAAGCGCAGTTGGTTAGGTGCCGTGGCAATGGGGATGGCGTTGATGGCCGGCGCAGCGGAAAAACCGGCTGATTTCGCCACGCAGATGACCCTGCACCTCAGTGGTGAGGGGCCGTGGTATCGGCTCGAATTGCCGCTGGCGGTGCAACTGAATGCACGGCAGACCGACTTGAGTGATGTGCGCGTGTTCAACGCTGTCGGTGATGTTCAGGCTTACGCCCTGGCCCGGGAAGTTGCCCCGGCTGAAGACAATCGCACCATGACCGACGTCAAATGGTTCCCGTTGTACAACTCGGCCGACGACACCGAGCGGGCGCCCAGCGTTCGCGTGCAATCGAGCGCCAACGGCACGTTGGTGCAGGTGCAGCCTTCCAGCCAGCTGGAAGCTGGCGAAGAAGAGTTGCGTGGCTGGCTGCTCGATGCCAGCGGCATCAAGGCGCCATTGCAGCAGTTGATGATCGACTGGACCAGTGAGCGCGATGGCTTTCAGCGCTTCAGCATCGAGGCCAGCGATGATCTGCAGCATTGGCAGTCATGGGGGGAAGGACAAGTGGCGCGCCTGGCCCTTGCCGACGAGCGGGTCGAGCAACATGAGGTGGGACTGCCGGGGCAGACGGCGCGCTATCTGCGATTGCTGTGGAGCACGCCGCACTCGGCGCCGATTCTGACGGCGGCACAATTGCAAAGTGCAAGCCCAAGGAGCCTGCCGGCGCCGTTGGTCTGGTCGCAAGCCCTGGCGGGCAGCACGACCAGGGCCGGAGAATACACCTGGCAGTTACCCATGGGGCTGGACGTCGAACGTGTCCAGATCGCAATGGATCAGCCCAACAGTCTTGCACCTGTCGCCTTGTCCGGGCGTCGGGATAGCAGTCTGCCGTGGCAGCCACTGAGCAACGGTTTGCTCTATCGACTGACCCAGAACGGCCAGGACGTGGTGCAAAACGAACTGCAGCTGTCGGGGCAACGGGTGCAACAGCTGAAGTTGATCGTGGACGAACGCGGTGGCGGCCTGGGTGAGCAAGCGCCAACGCTCAAGTTTGCCGTACGCGCCACGCAATTGGTGTTCCTCGCCCGTGGCCCAGGTCCCTATGTGCTGGCGCTGGGCAACGCCACAGCCAAGGCCGCGAATTTGCCGTTGTCGACGCTGATTCCGGATTACAGCGCGGCGAAGGTGGCGACATTGGGCACCGCGGCGGTCGATGGCGGCGCAGTGAGCACATCGACGGCTGCGCCGGTGCAGGCTGTGACAGGCACGGACTGGAAGAAAATCGGTTTGTGGTCGGTATTGTTATTGGCCGTTGCATTCCTGGCGGCAATGGCTTTCAACCTGCTGCGAAAACCGCCGGTCAAACCCTGACAGACCGCTATCGCGAGCAGGCTCGCTCCCACAGGTATGCACCGTCCGATGTGGGAGCGAGCCTGCTCGCGATGCGATCTATCGGTCGGTAAAAAAGCCCATTTCCAACTACGCTGAACCCCGCGCATGAACTCTCTTCGGTCGATCGCGTCTGATAGGAGGAAATGCGCCCCGACTCGCGTTAAACTGCGCGGGTTTTTCATACCCCCATTCCTCCGGAGCCATCCATGTCCCGCGTTACCTTGAGTCGCTATTTGATTGAGCAGACCCGCAGCAACAACACTCCTGCCGATCTGCGCTTCCTGATCGAAGTGGTGGCGCGTGCTTGCAAGGAAATCAGCCACGCCGTTTCCAAAGGCGCCCTGGGCGGTGTTCTGGGCAGCATGGGCACTGAAAACGTGCAAGGCGAAGTGCAGAAGAAGCTCGACGTACTGTCCAACGAGATCCTGCTCGAAGCCAACGAATGGGGCGGCCACCTGGCCGGCATGGCGTCCGAAGAGATGGACAACGCCTACCAGATTCCAGGCAAATACCCCAAAGGCGCCTACCTGCTGGTATTCGACCCGCTGGACGGTTCGTCGAACATCGACGTCAACGTTTCGGTTGGCACCATCTTCTCGGTACTGCGTTGCCCGAACGAGTACCTGAGCCAGAACGAAACCCTGAACGAAAAAGCCTTCCTGCAGCCAGGCACCCAGCAAGTGGCGGCCGGTTACGCGATCTATGGTCCGCAGACCATGCTGATCCTGACCCTGGGCGACGGCGTCAAGGGCTTCACCCTGGACCGTGAAATGGGCAGCTTTGTCCTGACCCACGAAAACATCACCATTCCTGAAACCACCCAGGAATTCGCCATCAACATGTCCAACCAGCGTCACTGGGAAGCTCCGGTGCAGCGCTACGTCGGCGAGTTGCTGGAAGGTGAGACCGGTCCGCTGAAAAAGAACTACAACATGCGCTGGATTGCCTCGATGGTCGCGGACGTGCACCGCATCCTGACCCGTGGCGGCCTGTTCATGTACCCACGCGACAGCCGTGAACCGTCCAAGCCGGGCAAACTGCGCCTGATGTACGAAGCCAACCCGATGTCGTTCCTCGTGGAGCAGGCGGGCGGCGCTTCCACCGACGGTCACCAGCGCATCCTCGACATCAAGCCTGAAGGCCTGCACCAGCGCGTGGCGGTGTTCCTGGGCTCCAAGCAGGAAGTCGAACGCGCCACGGCCTACCACAAGGAATAAACCATGAACGCGCCCTGGCAGCCGTTGCTTGAGTGGTGGTTCGGTACAGCCCAAACCTCCAGAGCGGTGGCGGCCGACAAGGGCAAGTTATGGTTCGGCAAGCGTGACAGCCAGGACCTCGAAGCGCGTGAGCGTTTCGGGGACCGGGTCGACCAGGCACTGGCCGGCGAATTGACCGAGTGGGCGCAATGCCCCGAAGGTTGGCTGGCGCTGGTGCTGTTGCTCGATCAACTGCCGCGAATGATCTTTCGCGATTCACCCAAGGCTTTTTCCGGCGACATCAGGGCTCAGGCGCTGGTGGCGCAAGGCATTGCCGCGGATTTCGACCGGCAGTTGCAGCCGATTCAAAGAGTGTTCATCTACCTGGTGTTCGAGCATTGCGAGAATCTGGCGGTGCAGAACGAGGGTGTCTCGCGCTACATCGCGTTGATCGCACAGCTACCGCAAGAGGATCGGAGCCTGTTTGCCGATTATCTGGACTTCGCCGAACGGCATCAGAAGGTGATTGCGCAGTTTGGGCGGTTTCCGCATCGCAATGCGGTGTTGGGGCGGGAGAGTACAGCCGAGGAATTGGTGTTTCTGTCGAAGCCTGGTTCCAGGTTCTAAATCTTCACAGCCATTGACGGCCTCATCGCGAGCAGGCTCGCTCCCACAAGGGGTGGTGTCGTTCACCGATCCATTGTAGGAGCGAGGCTTGCCCGCGAACGGGGCTGCCTCAGATCCTGAAGCTGCCCACCAGATGCTTCAACCGCGCCGCCTGCTGCTCCAGATCCGAGCACGCACGCAACGTCGCCTGCAGGTTCTCCACGCCTTCCTGGTTCAGTGTATTGATCTCGGTAATGTCGACATTGATCGACTCCACCACGGCCGTCTGTTCCTCGGTCGCCGTGGCCACCGACTGGTTCATGCCGTCGATTTCGCCGATGCGCTGGGTCACGCTGCCCAGGCGCTCACCGGCCTGGTTGGCGATGCCGACGCTGCTTTCGCTCTGGCGCTGGCTGTCGGTCATGATGCCTACCGCGGCCCGCGCGCCGACCTGCAGTTCTTCAATCATCGTTTGCACTTGCTGCGCCGAATCCTGGGTGCGGTGCGCCAGGTTGCGTACTTCATCGGCCACCACCGCGAAACCTCGGCCGGCTTCACCGGCGCGTGCCGCTTCGATGGCCGCGTTGAGGGCCAGCAGGTTGGTCTGCTGGGAGATGCTGGTAATCACTTCCAGGATCTGCCCGATGTTGACGGTGTTGCTGTTGAGCGTCTCGATGTTGCCGCACGAGTCGCTGATCTTCGCCGACAGCTGTTGCATCGCCGCGATGGTTTTATCCACAACCTGCTGGCCGTCTTCGGCCAGTGAGCGGGCGTCGCTGGAGTGCTGGGAGGCGAGGGCGGCGTTCTGGGCGATTTCCTGGGCGGCGGCGCCGAGCTGGTTGATCGCCGCGGCCACGCTGCTGGTGCGCGAGGCCTGCTGGTCGGAGTTGAACATCGAGGAGTTGGAAGCCGCTACCACGCGCAGCGCCACCTCGTTGACCTGGCCGGTCGCCGAGGACACTTCACGGATGGAGCTGTGAATACGTTCCACGAAGCGGTTGAACGACAGTCCCAATGCGCCGAACTCGTCATGACCGTGAATGGTCAGGCGCTTGGTCAGGTCACCTTCGCCTTCGGCGATGTCGTGCATGGCGCGGCCCATGGTCAGCAGCGGCTGCATCAGGAAGCTGATCAGCATGCCCAGCAACGCGATGATGATGACCACGGCGATCACCATGGCAATGATTGCCGAGGTGCGGAACTCACTGAGCATGGAGAACGCGGTGTCCTGGTCGAGCACCAGCGCCACATACCAATTGGCCGAGGGCACGCCGTTGACCTGGGTGAAGGAGACGAACTGGCGCTTGCCGTCGATTTCGACTTCCTTCATGCCCGGGCTGACTTTCGGCGCGCCGTTAGGGTAGGCGTCGGTCAGGTTCTTGAGCACCAGTTTGCTGTCCGGGTGGATCAGGATTTTGCCGTCGGCACTGACAATGAAGGCATGGCCGTGACCGCCGAAGTTCAGCGAGTTGATGATCGCGCTGACGTTGGACAGGTCAATGTCGGCACCGGCAACGCCGATCATCTGGCCCTGGTGTTGCACCGGGGTCGCCACCGTGATCACCAGTTTGCCCGAGGATGCCGCGATGTAGGGTTCGGTGACGATGGTCTGCTGGGCGCTGTTGGCGGCCTTGTACCAGCCACGGGCGCGAGGGTCGTAGTCCGCCGCACGGTTACCCGCCGGGATCGAGAACATCACGCCGTCGGCGCCGCCGAAGTAGCTGAGCTGGAAGTTACCGGTGTAGGCGGGCAGGTCGATGATGCGTTTGAGGCTGGCCGGCGCACTGCCGTCGGCGCTGACCTGCTGGGCCATCGACTGCAGCAATTGCATGCGGCTTTCCAGCCAGGTCTGGATGTTGCTGGTGGTCAGGCTGCCGAGTTCCTGCATCGAAGCTTCGGTGCTGCTGCGTAGCGTCTGGCGCTGGCGATAGTCGTTGAACAGGATGAAACAAGCGAATGCGACGACCACCACGAGGGCGGCAGCCAGCAGGATCTTGTGGCTGAATTTCATGTTTCTGGTCATGGGGAAACTACCGCAGAGGGGCTGGTCGACAAAATTGGGCGGCAAATCCCACGGGCGTGGCTTTGCGCTGCACCTATGTCGACAGGCTGGCGCCAAAGATTAGGCGAATTTGGCAAAAACCGACGAAATACCTGGGAGATAGGGAAAGCGAATGATTTTCACGCAAAGGACAGACGAGCGGCCTGACAAATAGCCTTGTACCCACGGAACCACGCGGGGGTTTTCACTTCTAAGGATCAGCTTGGCAGCCATGCCAATCCCTTCACCCCCGGAGTTACACCATGTCGCTGCGTTCCATCGCCCTGCTTTCGTTCTGCGTGCTGTTGGCCGCGTGCAGCAAGGTCAATCAGGAAAACTACTCGAAACTATCTTCCGGCATGAGCAAGGCCGAGGTTGAAACCCTGTTGGGTAAACCCGCCGATTGTGCAGGAGCGCTCGGTATGTCCAGCTGTACCTGGGGTGACAAGAACAGCTTTATCAGCGTGCAGTATGCCGGTGACAAAGTGCTGATGTTTTCCGGCCAAGGCCTGAAGTAAACCGGGGCCATGCGCCCGCGGGAGAAAAATAATGAAGCGGTTATTGATCATCCTTTTTGCCGGCCTGGTGTTGGCTGGCTGCGCCACGCCTGGCCAGGACCCGTTGGCGCCCAAAACCGCCAACAGCGTCAACCTCAAGCGTTACCAGGGCACCTGGTATGAGCTGGCCCGTCTCCCCATGTACTTCCAGCGCGATTGTGCGCAATCCGAAGCTCACTACACGCTCAAGCCTGACGGCAATCTGGCTGTGTTGAACCGCTGCCTGACGGCACAGTGGCAATGGGAAGAGGTCAAGGGCACGGCTTATCCACAGGTGCCGGGCAAGACCGACAAATTGTGGGTCGAGTTCGATACCTGGTTTTCCCGTCTGATTCCGGGCACGGCCAAAGGTGAGTACTGGGTGTTGTATGTCAGCGATGACTACAAGACCGCCATCGTCGGTGACCCGAGTCGCCGCTACCTGTGGCTGCTGTCGCGCACCCCGACCGTCAACGGTGTCGTGCGTGAAGACTTGTTGAGCAAGGCGCGCCAGCAGGGTTACGACACTACGCGCTTGATCTGGCGGGCGTCGGATACGCAGATGGCCAAGACCTCGGACTGAGCGTAACTCCCCCCCTGTTGATCGTTCCCACGCTCCGCGTGGGAATGCAGCCCGGGACGCTCCGCGTCCCAAAGGCGTGACGCGGAGCGTCACAGGAGGCGTTCCCACGCAGAGCATGGGAACGATCTTTTGCTGTATCAGCCGAGGAGGTCGCGCAGGACCTGGGTAAAGGCGCGATTGCTTTCTTCTTCGTCGGCATGTCGACCGCCACGCACGACCCACTGGCCATTGACCAGTACATCCCTAACCTGGCGATCGCCACCGGCAAACAGCCAACGGTTCAGAATGCCGTCGCCGCTGGCCGTGGCCAGGTACGGGTCGTTGCCATCGAGCACCATCCAGTCGGCGCGCTTGCCGACTTCCAGCGCGCCAATCGGCTGCCCCAGTGCCTCGGCGCCGCCGTCCAGTGCCGCGTCGTAGAGCGTGCGGCCGACCATTGGCTGATCCGCGCCATACAGGCGATTGCGTCGTTGATCACGCAGGCGCTGGCCGTATTCCAGCCAGCGCAGTTCTTCCACCACGCTCAATGACACATGGCTGTCGGAACCGATACCCATGCGCCCGCCTTGGGCGAGGAAGTCCACGGCCGGGAAAATCCCGTCGCCGAGGTTGGCTTCGGTGGTCAGGCACAGGCCGGCGATGGCGCGGCTTTTGGCCATCAGCGTGACTTCTTCCGGGTTGGCATGCGTGGCATGGACCAGGCACCAGCGCTGATCGACCTCGACGTTTTCGTACAGCCATTGCAGCGGACGGCGGCCGCTCCAGGTCAGGCAGTCATCGACTTCCTTCTGCTGTTCGGCAATGTGGATATGCACGGGGCATTGCTTGTCGCTCGCCGCCAGGACTTCGCTGATCTGCTGCGGCGTCACGGCGCGCAGCGAGTGGAAGCACAGGCCCAGGGACTGCGCCGGTTGCTGCGCCAGGACCGGTTGCAGGCGTGATTGCAGTTTGAGGTAGTTTTCGGTGCTGTTGATAAAACGGCGCTGACCTTCGTTCGGGGTCTGGCCGCCGAAACCGGAGTGGCTGTAGAGCACGGGCAGCAAGGTCAGGCCGATACCGGCGGAGCGGGCGGCCTGGCTGATGCGCAAGGCAAGTTCGGCCGGGTCGGCGTAAGGCTGGCCGTTGTTGTCGTGATGCACGTAGTGAAATTCGGCGACCGAGGTGTAACCGGCCTTGAGCATTTCGATGTACAGCTGACGGGCGATGACGCCGAGCTGTTCGGGGCTGATTTTTCCGACGAGGCGATACATCAGGTCGCGCCAGGTCCAGAAACTGTCATTGGGATTGCCCGCCACTTCCGCCAGCCCGGCCATTGCCCGCTGGAAGGCGTGAGAGTGCAGATTCGGCATACCCGGCAGCAGCGGACCGCTCAACCGTTCGGCGCCATCTGCATGGGAATCGGCCTGAATATGGGTCAATACGCCATCGGCGTTGACCTCCAGTCGTACATTGTTGGCCCATCCACTAGGCAGCAGCGCGCGTTCGGCAAAGAAGGCGGACATGGTTAAGCACCCCATCGTGTGTTATTTGTATATACATATACAGACGTTTGCCTGCCCGGTAAACTCCGGCAAGCTATCAATCTCTCTTCAACGAACAAGGAACCACCGTGCCGACTCCGCCTCCAGTCTCTCCGTTGGCCGCGAACATGGGCGACAGTCCGGCGCCCTTGTACGCCCGCGTCAAACAAATGATCACCCAGCAAATCGACAGTGGTAACTGGCCGCCGCACTACCGCGTTCCGTCGGAAAGCGAGCTGGTCAGCCAGTTGGGCTTCAGCCGCATGACCATCAACCGCGCCCTGCGCGAGATGACCGCCGACGGTCTGTTGGTGCGCATGCAAGGTGTCGGAACGTTCGTCGCCGAGCCGAAAAGCCAGTCAGCCCTGTTTGAAGTGCACAACATTGCCGACGAAATTGCCTCTCGCGGTCATCGCCACACCTGCAAGGTCATCACCCTCGAAGAAGAGGCGGCCGGGTCCGAGCGTGCCCTGGCGCTGGACATGCGTGAAGGCCAGAAGGTTTTCCACTCGCTGATCGTGCACTTCGAGAACGACATTCCGGTGCAGATCGAAGACCGTTTCGTCAACGCGCTGGTCGCGCCGGAATACCTCAAGCAGGATTTCACCCTGCAAACGCCTTATGCCTATCTGAACCAGGTTGCGCCGCTGACCGAAGGCGAGCACGTGGTCGAGGCGATTCTGGCCGAGCCATCCGAATGCAAGTTGCTGCAGATCGAAAAGGGCGAGCCGTGCCTGTTGATTCGCCGGCGCACCTGGTCCGGTCGTCAGCCAGTGACGGCGGCTCGCCTGATTCATCCGGGTTCGCGTCATAGCCTGGAAGGCCGTTTCCACAAATAGACAGCGTCAGTAGAGAGTACAAATGAGCAGTCTGAAAGTTTTACGCGCAGTCGATTACCCGCGCATGCCGTGGAAAAACGGCGGCGGCAGCACCGAAGAAATCACCCGCGACGCCGGCACCGGCCTGGATGGCTTTGGCTGGCGCCTGTCAATTGCCGACATCGGCGAGTCGGGCGGTTTTTCCACCTTTGCCGGTTACGAGCGGATCATCACCGTGTTGCAAGGCGACGGCATGACCTTGTCGGTAGACGGTCAGGTTACACGGCCGTTGTTACCCATCGATCCGTTTGCCTTCAGTGGCGAAAGCCAGGTGTCCTGCACCCTGCTGGGCGGTCCGATCCGCGATTTCAACCTGATCTATGCACCGCAGCGCTACAGCGCACGGCTGCAATGGCTGGATGGCGAGCAACGGTTTTTCAGCGAGGCTGGCACCGTGCTGGTATTCAGTGTCACTGACGCGCTGACAGTGAAGGTCGGTAACACCGCTTCGCAACTTGCACGGCATGACTGCCTGCAACTCACCGGTAACGACGGTTTGCTGGAGGTTTCCAGCACTGGCGCCTGCTGCGTCATCGAGCTGACTGCACGCTGATCCAATACCTATCCCTGTACCTGTAGGAGCGAGCCTGCTCGCGATGGTCGTCAACGATGACGATGGAATCCTGACGCGCCGCGGTGTTCTCAAGATCATCGCGAGCAGGCTCGCTCCCACAGAAGATCGTTTCCCTTCGCGCACCACTTTGTTACCGAACGCCCCAAGCTGGCGCAAAGCCCCGCTCAAGTAACAATCCGTACCTCCTCACAAATCTCCCCCGGAAATATTTCATCTTTGCCAGAGGCCTTGATCCAGGCGCTCTACAGCCCTGTCCGTGATTTTTCTTGAATGCCCATCCAACAAGTTGGCCGCTTGATTGCATATGCTTGTATGTACAAGTAAAGACGTATGTGTATGAGTCACGAGGACTCAACCATCGTCCACAGATTCGCTGGTGTGCATCTGATGCCCATTGGCTTGCTCGCCCACTGCCTGGGTTGGTTTGGATTGATTGCTGAGGAGTTCTTTTCGTGACAAAGCCTACTAAGTTCCGTGACGTTGAAATCCGCGCTGCCCGCGGTAACAAGCTGACCGCCAAGAGCTGGCTGACCGAAGCGCCGCTGCGCATGCTGATGAACAACCTCGACCC
>NZ_JBNNVQ010000106.1:0-20169 GCF_050280625.1 Pseudomonas sp. NPDC089569 | reverse complement strand
TGAGAAAATATCTAAACAACCGCAATTGCCGTTAGCGGACGTCACGAACGGCGACCGTTGGACGTCAGCGGTCGCTTGCCGATAGCCGCTTTTGGAGCCTGGGAAGACGTTTACCAGACCAGCGCCAGCAGTCTGCCTAGCAACGATGACGACGAGTGGGACTTCACCACCCGCACATCGGCCGGTGAAAGCCTGCAAAGCCACCTGCTGTGGCAATTGAACCTGGCACCAATGTCCGATACCGATCGCCTGATCGCCGTCACCCTGATCGACTGCATCAACAATCAGGGCTACCTGGACGAAACCCTCGAGGAGATTCTCGACGCCTTCGATCCGGAACTGGACATCGAGCTGGACGAAATCGAAGCTGTCCTGCACCGCATCCAGCAATTCGAACCTGCCGGTATCGGCGCCCGCAACCTGGGTGAGTGCCTGCTGCTGCAATTGCGCCAGTTGCCTGTCAAAACGCCTTGGCTGACAGAAGCCAAGCGTATGGTCACCGACTTCATCGATCTGCTCGGCAGCCGCGACTACAGCCAGTTGATGCGCCGCATGAAGCTCAAGGAAGATGAGCTGCGCCAGGTCATCGAGCTGGTGCAAAGCCTGAACCCGCGCCCAGGCTCGCAAATCGAGTCCACCGAAGCCGAGTATGTCGTTCCTGACGTGATCGTGCGCAAGGACAACGAGCGCTGGCTGGTGGAGCTCAACCAGGAGTCCGTGCCACGGCTGCGAGTCAATGCCCAGTACGCCGGATTCGTGCGCCGCGCCGATACCAGCGCCGACAACACCTTCATGCGTAATCAGTTGCAGGAAGCCCGCTGGTTCATCAAGAGCCTGCAAAGCCGCAACGAAACCCTGATGAAGGTCGCCACTCAGATCGTCGAGCATCAGCGCGGCTTCCTGGAGTATGGCGATGAAGCGATGAAGCCGCTGGTCCTGCATGACATCGCTGAAGCGGTCGGCATGCACGAGTCGACGATCTCACGCGTCACCACCCAGAAATTCATGCATACCCCTCGGGGAATCTATGAACTGAAATACTTTTTCTCCAGCCACGTCAGCACCTCCGAAGGAGGTGAATGCTCGTCCACGGCAATCCGCGCAATCATCAAAAAACTGGTTGCTGCGGAAAATCAGAAAAAGCCGTTGAGTGACAGCAAGATCGCTGGTTTACTGGAGGCACAAGGCATTCAGGTGGCTCGCCGCACCGTCGCCAAGTACCGCGAATCCCTCGGAATCGCGCCTTCGAGCGAACGCAAGCGGTTGATGTAGAGCCACGCCACAGCGTTCCAGTGGTAGATCATCTGATCTGCCGCTTTATGCACTGGCAACGAAGGAGAAGCTGTATGCAAGTCAACATCAGTGGACACCAACTGGAAGTGACCGAACCTCTTCGCACCTACATCGGCGAAAAACTCGAACGACTGGAGCGACATTTCGACAAGATCACCAACGTGCAGGTCACGATGACGGTCGAAAAGCTGAAGCAGAAAATCGAAGCCACGTTGCATATTCCCGGCAATGAAGTGGTCGCCAACGCGGAACATTCCGATATGTACGCGGCGATCGACGCACTGACCGACAAGCTGGACAAACAACTCAAAAAGCATAAGGAAAAGACCCAGAGCCTTCTTCAGGGCGCTACGGGTCGTTGACACTCCCAATCCATGATCCGACTTGAAAGTATCCTGACCCCCGGCCGTTCCCTGGTGAACGTGCCGGGAGGCAGCAAAAAGAAAGCCCTCGAACAAATTGCCAACCTGATCGCCCGGGAAGTGCCGGATCTGGAGATGCAAGATGTCTTCGAGGCGTTGATTGCCCGTGAAAAACTCGGCTCTACCGGGTTTGGCAACGGCATCGCCATTCCACATTGCCGCCTCAAAGGGTGCATCTCGCCCATCAGTGCCCTGATGCACCTGGATGCCCCCATCGATTTCGACGCCATCGACGGCGCCCCGGTCGACCTGTTGTTCGTGCTACTGGTCCCGGAAGCGGCTACCGATGCGCACCTGGAGTTGTTGCGCCAGATCGCCAGCATGCTCGACCGCAAGGAAGTGCGTGAAAGGCTGCGCAGCGCCCCGAGTAATCAAGCCTTGTATCAGGTTGTCCTGGACGAGCAAAACGGTCAGTAACCATGCGTTTGATCATCGTCAGCGGCCGCTCCGGCTCAGGTAAAAGTACCGCCCTCGATGTTCTTGAGGACAATGGCTACTACTGCATCGACAACCTGCCTGCAGGCTTGTTGCCGGAACTGGCCGAGCGCGCGCTGGTTCAGACCGAGATGGTGCAACCCCTGGTTGCCGTCTCCATCGACGCCCGCAATCTGCCGAGCCATCTTTCGCGGTTTCCGGAACTGTTGGAGGAGGCCCGCAGCCGGCATATACAGTGTGATGTCCTGTACCTGGATGCCGACGATGAAACCCTGCTCAAGCGATTTTCGGAAACCCGCCGACGCCATCCGCTGAGCAGCGCCAGTCGTTCGCTGGCCGAGGCGATCAAGGATGAATCCAGCCTGCTCGGCCCCATTGCCGACCTGGCGGACCTCAAGGTCAATACCACCAACCTGAACCTGTACCAGCTACGCGACACCATCAAGTTGCGCTTGCTCAATCAGCCTGAGCCCGGTACCGCATTCCTGGTGGAGTCCTTTGGTTTCAAGCGTGGCATGCCGGTGGACGCCGACCTGGTGTTTGACGTGCGTTGCCTGCCCAACCCCTACTGGAAGCCGGAGTTGCGCGAGCAATCCGGGCTGGATCAACCGGTTGCCGATTATCTGGCGGCACAACCGGATGTCGAAGAGATGTTTGAAGACATCTCCAGTTATCTGCTCAAATGGCTCCCCCGCTTCGCCGCGAGCAACCGCGCCTATGTCACCATTGCCATCGGTTGTACCGGCGGGCATCACCGCTCCGTCTACCTGACCGAACGGCTGGGCAAGACACTGCAGAAAACCCTGAAGAACGTCCAGGTTCGCCACCGCGACCTCAGCTAAAGGATTCACACCGCGATGCCTGCTCTGGAAATCGAAATCATCAACAAGCTGGGCCTGCATGCCCGGGCGTCCGCAAAATTCGTCGGCGTTGCCGGCCAGTTTCCATGCCAGATCCGGGCCGGTCGTACGCCAGGATCGATGGTCGACGGTAAAAGCATCATGGCCATGATGATGCTCGCCGCAGGCAAGGGCACCACCATCCATTTGAGTACCGAAGGCGAGCAGGAACAGGAAGCGATGGATGCGCTGGTGGCGTTGATCAACAACTTCTTCGACGAAGGCGAATGACGCTCGCCTAGGCGAGCGCCGTGTCCATCACCATCATCAAGCAAAACCCGACCAGCAATCCAAGGCTGGCCAGCTTGTCATGACCGTGCTTGCGCGATTCGGGAATGACTTCATGGGTGACGACCAGCAACATGGCACCGGCAGCCAACGCCAACCCCAAAGGCAACATCAGTTCGGCCAGGCTCACCAGCCAGGCACATGACAAGGCGAACACCGGCTCGACCAGACCTGAAGCCGCGCCGATCAGGAACGCCTTGAACCGCGACATCCCTGCCCCTGCCAGAACCAAAGCGATAACCAATCCCTCCGGCACATCCTGCAAGGCAATGCCCATCGCCAGACTGTCGGCTTCCGGCATACCGCCACCCGCCGATACGCCGACGGCCATGCCCTCGGGAATGTTATGGGCAATGATCGCAAATACAAACAGCCAGATCCGTGGTGGTATCACCGGATGTTCGACGGTGCCGACGAGTATTTCCGGGGAGACACCGGACACTTTGCGATCCACCAGAAACAGTCCGAATGCGCCAAGCAGGATGCCGAAACTGATCACGCCGCTGGCCGCCCATGGGCTCATGCCCAGGCTTTGCGCCGCTGCGATACCCGGCACGATCAGCGAAAATGCGGTGGCCGCCAGCATCACGCCGGCCCCGAAACCCAGCAAGCAATCGTTGAGCGCCTGTGGCATGCGCCGAATAACCAGCACCGGCACCGCCCCAAGAGCCGTACCCAGGGCGCAGATGGCACCGCCCTGTAATGCCCGTGACAGCTTCGGTTCCAGATTCAACCATTGCAGCCCGTGCGCCACCAGCAAACTCATGCCTGCCAGCAATAGCAACGATCCGAACGCGTAACGAAACATTCGCCCGCTTCCGATCGCCAGTGTGTCAGTGCCCATAGTCAGCCCTGGATTGTTTATCTGAAGGACTCAAGCCAGCGCAGCCTGATAGCGCGCGGCGACTTCAGGCCAATTGATCACGTTGTAGAACGCACCGATGTATTCCGGGCGGCGGTTCTGATACTGCAGGTAATACGCATGTTCCCAGACATCGAGACCGAGAATCGGCGTGTTGCCGTTCATCAAGGGGCTGTCCTGGTTACCGCTGCTTTCCACCACCAGGCGTTTTTGCGGTGTCACGCTCAACCATGCCCAGCCACTGCCGAAGCGAGTCAGCGCGGCCTTGGTGAAGGCATCCTTGAAACTGTCGAAACCACCCAACTGCTCGTCGATCGCCTCTGCCAGTGAACCTTCGGGCCGGCCGCCACCCCGGGGCGCCATGACTTCCCAGAACAGCGAATGGTTGGCATGGCCGCCCCCTTGATTGATCACCGCGGCACGCAGTTTCTCTGGCAGCTGCTGCACCGCCGCCACCAGTCTTTCCACCGGCCATTGGGCAAACTCCGTCCCCTCGAGGGCGGCGTTCAGGTTGTTGATATAGGTCTGGTGGTGTTTGGTGTAGTGAATTTCCATGGTCTGCGCATCGATGTGCGGCTCAAGTGCATCGTAGGCATACGGCAAGGCAGGCAAGGTAAAAGCCATTTCAATGAACTCCATGTTGATAAGGCGCGGGACGTTGCGATGGCGAGGCAGCATCGATGCACAACAAACGATGGGTGCGCGGGTATTCGCCGTGTTCGCTGATGAAATTGAGCAGCTCGACATAGGTTTTGCTGCTCTGGCGTAGCGCTGCTTCACGCAGGGCCGGTGACAGTCGCGGGTCCTGCATGGCCTGCAACAACCGTTGGTGAATCGCACACAGATACTCGGCGCTCTCCTCCGGCTGGTTCAGACGCAAATGCAGGTCCGCCAGGTTGTGGTGGGAAATCACGCAAGCCGCCACCGCTTCGTCGGCATTCGCCCAGCGCTCGAACAACACCTGGGCGAGGGCCAATGCCTGCAAGTAAGCCTCGCGGGCATCGACCAGTTCGCCCAACATGAAACAGCGATTGGCTCTTTCGATCGTGCGTTTCCAGTGTTCCATGGTGAGCCTCCAAAGCGGTGAGGGTATTTACACGCCGCCCGCGGTGAGTTTTTCCGGGTTGAGCAACTCTTCCAATTGGCTGCGCGACAGGTCGGTGTGCTCCAGCGCCACATCAATCACCGGCCGGCCTTGTGCGTATGCTTTCTTGGCGATTTCGGCGGCTTTCTGGTAACCGATGATCGGGTTGAGCGCAGTCACCAGGATCGGGTTGCGGGACAGCGCCTCCTTGAGTCGCAGGTCGTTGACCTTGAAGCTGGCGATGGCTTTTTCACCCAGCAAACGACTGGCGTTAGCCAGTAGCTCGATGCTGCTCAGCAGATTCTGGGCGACAATCGGCAGCATGACGTTGAGCTCGAAGTTGCCCGACTGGCCGGCAATGGTGATGACGGTGTCATTGCCGATGACCTGAGCGGCGACCATGGCGGTGGCTTCCGGAATCACCGGATTGACCTTGCCTGGCATGATCGAAGAGCCCGGCTGCAAAGCTTCGAGCTCGATTTCGCCCAGCCCGGCCAACGGCCCGGAGTTCATCCAGCGCAGATCGTTGGCAATCTTCATCAGGGACACGGCCGTGGCCTTGAGCTGGCCGGAGACAGCCACGGCGGTGTCCTGGGAGCCAATCAGCGCGAAGAGGTCCACGCCCGGTGTGAATTCAAGCCGAGTCAATTGGCTCAATTGCCGACTGAACCGTGCGGCGAACTCCGGATGCGCATTGACCCCGGTGCCTACCGCCGTGCCGCCCTGCGCCAGCGATTGCAGGCTCGGCAACAAGCCCTGCAGGTGGCCGATATTGGCCTTGAGCTGTTGCGCCCAGCCATTGAGTACCTGGCTCATGCGCACCGGCATGGCATCCATCAAATGCGTACGCCCGGTTTTGACATGGTGATGAACCTGTCCGGCCTTGCGTTCGATCACCTGCACCAGGCCGGTCAAGGCCGGCAACAACTGCTCGTGCAGCGCCAGCGCCGCACTGACATGAATCGTGGTCGGAATGATGTCGTTGCTGCTTTGCCCGCAATTGACGTGATCGTTGGGGTTCACTGGCTCACCGAGCAGTCGGCTGGCCAGCGTGGCGATCACCTCGTTGGCATTCATGTTGGAGCTGGTGCCGGAGCCGGTCTGGAAGATATCCACCGGGAAATGCTGCATGAAGTCGCCTTCAAGCAAGCCTTGCGCCGCATCGACGATGGCCTTGCCCCGGGACGCGCTGATCTGTCCGAGTTCGATATTGGCACCGGCCGCCGCTGCCTTGGCCAGAATCAGCGCGCGGACAAACTGCACCGGCATCGGCTTGCCGCTGATGGGAAAGTTGTCCACCGCACGCTGGGTTTGCGCACCATACAGGGCGTCTGCCGGCACGTTCAATTCGCCCATGCTGTCGCGTTCGATACGGGTATTACTCATCGGAAATTCCTTGCATCAGTTCCAGGAGAGAAATCGAGGGCTGCAACTGACAGGTCGCCAGTTGCCAGCTATAGCGCTGCCAGCGTTTAAGGCGGCACTTGCACAAAGCCAGGCGCTCCAGATCGCGCAGCGGACGCCAGGCCTGGTCCAGGCAGTACGTGCGCCAATGCCAGGGCAACGCAATATCGGCGGCGGTGTCGAGCAGCAATCGGAAGGAGGTTTCGGCGACCGTCCAGGGCGAGGTCGCCGTGCAACAGGCCAGATAGCGGCCTTCGGCCAGGTAGTGCTCAATCAGACGAGGTTCATCGGCGTTCATCGCGCAACGTATCTGGCGACTCATCCAGCGCCAGCTTTCGAGGTAAGGCTGCTCGTGCAAGGCAGTACTCATGATCCGGGCTCATTCGGTAATGAGATTTATTATTAATTGATAATGAGAACCAAAACAACCCCACACAGATCAGAAGAATCAATGTGGGAGCGAGCCTGCTCGCGATTGGGATGGATCATTCAAAACATGAGTCGACTGACTAACCGTTATCGCGAGCAGGCTCGCTCCCACAATTTGTGCAAAAAAAAGCCACCCGATGGGTGGCTTTTTTTGCATCGTGAAAGGGGTCAGCTTCCCGCTACGGTCATTCGCTCGATCAGCACGGAACCGGTGCGGATGTTACTGCGCATTTCCAGGTCGTTACCCACCGCCAGGATCTGCTTGAACATGTCGCGCATGTTGCCTGCGATGGTCACTTCCTGAACCGCGAACTGGATTTCGCCGTTTTCCACCCAGTAACCCGCCGCACCACGGGAGTAGTCGCCTGTCACCATGTTCAGGCCCTGCCCCATCAATTCGGTGACCAGCAGACCGCGGTCCATGCGCCGCAGCAGGGCCGCCTGGTCTTCGTCGCCGTGGGTAACAAACAGGTTATGCACACCGCCGGCGTTCGCGGTGCTCGGCATGCCGAGTTTGCGACCCGAGTAAGTGCCGAGGATGTAGGAGACCAACTCGCCTTTTTCGACAAACGGCTTGGCGTAAGTCGCCAGTCCGTCGCCGTCGAACGCCGCGCTGCCCAATGCCCGCATCAAATGCGGACGCTCGTCGATCGTCAGCCACTCCGGAAACAGCTTCTGTCCCAGGGTGCCTTCAAGGAACGACGACTTACGGTACAGGCTGCCGCCCGAAATGGCCGACAGGAAACTGCTGAACAAACCACCGGCCAACTCCGCGGAAAACAGCACCGGCACTTCGCAGGTCGGTACGGGGCGCGCGCCCAGGCGGCTTGCCGCCCGCTGCGCAGCACGCTGGCCAATGGTCAGCGGGTCGGCCAGCAAGTTGCCCTGACGGTTCACGTCGTACCAGTAATCACGCTGCATCTGGCCATCGGCCTCGGCGATCATCACGCAACTGAGGCTGTGTCGAGTCGATGCATAGCCGCCGATAAATCCGTGGCTGTTACCGTAAACACGGCAACCCTGGTGAGTGCTCAGAGTGGTGCCGTCGGCATTCTTGATCCGACTGTCGGCGGCAAACGCCGCGGCTTCACAGGCCAGCGCCTGCTCGATGGCCTGCTCCGGGGTAATGTCCCAGGGATGGAACAGATCGAAATCCTGAACATCCCGGGCCATCAGCGCGGCATCCGCCAGGCCGGACGCTTCGTCTTCCGAGGTGTGCTTGGCGATGGCCAATGCGGCGGCGACCGTTTCACGGATAGCGTCGGGACCGCTGGCCGAGGTGCTGGCCGAGCCCTTGCGCTCGCCAACATACAGCGTGATGCCAAAGCCCTGGTCGCGGTTGAACTCGACCGTTTCGACTTCGCGCTGACGCACCGAGGTCGACAGGCCCTGCTCAAGGGAAACCGCCACTTCACAGGCACTGGCCCCCTGACGCTTGGCCTCAGCGATGATCTGCTCGACTTGTTCCTGCAGTGCCGGCAACGCTTTTGGGCCGACGCTTTCAACTGCACTCATGCTGTTCTCCACTCAAATTCTGCTTTCGGTAACGGCCATCGAGCGACCGGGCCGGACAAGCGGCCCCCGACTGGTTATCATGGCGGCGTTTTCTTGCGGACGGCCACCATGGTTGATTCTTACGACGACTCCCTCGATACGGGAGAAAAAAGCAAATCCCAGGTCAAACGCGAGCTGCATGCTCTGGTTGACCTTGGCGAGCGCCTTACAACACTCAAGCCTGACTTGCTGGCCAAACTGCCCTTGACCGACGCCTTGCGCCGGGCCCTGGCCGAGGCGCCCAAGCACGTTGCGCACATCGCGCGTAAACGGCACCTTCAATTCATCGGCAAGCTGATGCGCGATCAGGACACTGACGCCATTCTGGTTTTGCTCGATCAACTCGATGCCTCCACTCGCCAGTACAACGAACGCTTCCATAACCTGGAGCGCTGGCGCGATCGCCTGATTGCCGGCGACGATGCAGTCCTGGAAAAATTCGTCGTCGACTACCCGGATACCGATCGCCAGCAACTGCGCTCCATGATCCGTCAGGCCCAGCACGAGGTCGCGCACAACAAGCCTCCTGCTTCGAGCCGTAAAATCTTCAAGTACATCCGTGAGCTGGACGAGACTCAACGCGGCCTGCGCTGAATCTCTGGACGGGTGAGCCGGCAAGCGGCTCACCCGAAGCCACACGCTTCAAAAGCCGGTTACGCGCCCGTGCCACCCACGGTAATTGCGTCGATTTTCAGCGTTGGCTGGCCGACACCCACCGGTACCGACTGCCCATCCTTGCCGCACGTCCCCACGCCGCTGTCCAGCGCCAGATCGTTGCCAACCATCGACACCTTGCTCATGGCTTCCGGACCGTTGCCGATCAGGGTTGCGCCCTTGACCGGTGCAGTGATTTTGCCGTCTTCGATCAGATAGGCCTCGCTGGTGGAGAACACGAACTTGCCGCTGGTGATATCCACCTGGCCGCCGCCGAGGTTGGCGCAGTAGATGCCTTTTTTCACCGATGCGATGATCTCCGCCGGGTCACTTTCACCGGCCAGCATATAAGTGTTGGTCATGCGCGGCATCGGCAGGTGCGCATAGGACTCACGACGACCGTTGCCGGTGCGGGCCACACCCATCAGCCGCGCGTTGAGCTTGTCCTGCATGTATCCCTTGAGGACGCCGTTTTCGATCAGCGTGGTGCACTCGGTCGGGGTGCCTTCATCGTCCACACTCAGGGAGCCGCGACGGCCGGACAGGGTCCCGTCATCGACGATGGTGCAGAGTTTGGAGGCAACCATTTCGCCCATGCGTCCGCTATAGGCCGAGCTGCCCTTGCGGTTGAAATCTCCCTCCAGGCCGTGACCGACGGCTTCGTGCAGCAATACGCCCGACCATCCCGAGCCGAGTACCACAGGCAGGGTTCCGGCCGGCGCAGGAATGGCTTCCAGATTGACCAGCGCCTGACGCAGCGCTTCACGGGCATACCCCATGGCGCGGTCCTCGGCGAGGAAATAGCGGTAATCCGTCCGTCCGCCACCGCCATGGCCGCCACGCTCACGACGTCCATTTTGCTCGACGATCACGCTGACGTTGAAACGCACCAGCGGCCGCACATCCGCCGCCAGCCCGCCATCGGTGGACGCCACCAGTATCCGCTCCCAGACGCCGGCCATGCTCACGGTGACTTGCTGGATACGCGGATCAAGCGCCCGGGTGGCGGCATCGACGCGCTTGAGCAAGTCGACCTTCTCGGCACGGCTGAGCACTTCCAGCGGATTGTCCGGAGCATACAGCTGCGCCACATCCTGAGTGCTGAACGCTTGCACCGTGCCATTCTGACCGGCGCGGGAAATCGAACGGGCGGCACGGGCAGCAGCCCCCAGGGCCTCGAGAGTGATTGCGTTGCTGTAGGCAAAACCGGTTTTCTCGCCCGAT
Organism: Pseudomonas sp. NPDC089569; assembly: GCF_050280625.1. Classification (NCBI taxonomy): domain Bacteria; kingdom Pseudomonadati; phylum Pseudomonadota; class Gammaproteobacteria; order Pseudomonadales; family Pseudomonadaceae; genus Pseudomonas; species Pseudomonas sp. NPDC089569. The sequence continues at coordinate 9,621 of NZ_JBNNVQ010000106.1, read as the reverse complement.
TGCGCCCGCACGCCCACCCCTTGGTCGAGGTTGAAGCTGCCTTCCTTGACGATGCCGTCTTCCAGCGCCCAGGACTCGGAAATCTGCCCCTGGAAATACAGGTCGGCGGCATCGATACCTGGACCGGCCAGATCGCCAAGCACACCTTGCAGGCTTTCAATCGTCACGCCACCGGGCGCCAGGAGGTGTTCACTGACTGAGGACAACAACTCGCTCATATGCTTTACGCCTTAAATTCATCGTTCTGATGCAGGTCGCTGAGCGCCCTGCGAGAAAAAGCGCCGGTGACTGGACACCGGCATCCGCGCCCTGATGGACGCCTGTTCGCTGCTGTCGCGCTCGGCCAACAGCACCGCCTCACCTTGATCCTGTTGTGCCAGCACCCGTCCCCATGGGTCGATGATGGCCGCATGCCCCCAGGTTTCCCGCGGCCCCGGATGCGTTCCCCCTTGGGCCGCCGCGAGCACATAACATTGGGTTTCGATGGCTCGCGCGCGAATCAGCACGTCCCAGTGCGCGGCGCCGGTCACGGCGGTAAAGGCCGACGGCGCGGTAATCAGTTGAGCGCCGGCAGCACGCAATTCGCTGTACAGCTCCGGGAAGCGAAGGTCATAACAGACCGTCAACCCGACTCGCCCCACCGGAGTATCTGCAACCACGACCCCACTGCCATAAGCATAGTCATCGGACTCACGATATCGGCCACGATTGTCTGCGACATCCACGTCGAACAGGTGCAGCTTGTCATAACGCGCCACCGTTTCGCCCCGGTCGTCGACAAGCAGCGAGCAGGCATGGGACTTGGCACCGGGTTGATCAACCGGCGGCAGCGGCAACGTACCGGCGACTATCCATAGACCGAGGTCGCGTGCGGTCTGTTTCAGCCACGGCAGAATCGGACCTTCGCCCAACGCTTCGGCGCGGCCGATGTCGGCGATATCGCGCCGGCCCATCGCGGCGAAGTTTTCCGGCAGTACGGCAAGTTTCGCCCCATCGGCCGCCGCCTGTTCGAGCAGACGGCGTGCCTGGGACAGATTGGCCAGCACATCGCTCTGGCTCACCATTTGAATCACCGCGAAAGACATGGCCTGTTCCTTGATACGGGACCTGTAGGAGCGAGCATGCTCGCGATGGACGTCAACGATAACTTGGGGCACCTGATACCCTGCGGAGTAGCGACCACCATCGCGAGCATGCTCGCTCCTACAGCGGTCATGCTACTCCATAGGTCCGGGGAATGGCTTTTCAAAAAGGCTTGTCGAAGGTGATTTTCGGCTCTTTCCATGGCCCCTTGACGGTGTATTTGACACTGGCAAACCGCGCGACACGGTCACCGATCAACTTGTCGATCAGGAACAACGCGCCCCCGACGGCAGGTGCGCCAACAATCAACGCGGCGATCGGCAAATTGTTGGTCACCGGCAACGTCACCAGCAGTTTCGCATCGATCTGATCGGCCACCATATTCAGGGTGCCATCCAGTTCGATGGTACTCGACGGCCCGGTCAAGCGGATTGGCTCACGGGTGACGTACACACCGTTGGTCGCCACCAGCAGGCCCTTGACCCTGTCATAGCTCAGTCCCTTGCCGAACAAATCGGAGAAATCCAGGCGCAGCCGCCGACCAATGGAGTTGAAGTTGAGCAGGCCGAATACGCGTAATGCCTGTGCACTGCCTTCAACCTCCACGAACTGGCCTTCATTGAGCTGTGCATCGAGGGTGCCGGAGAAGCGCTTGGTGCCCGCCCACGCCGGAGATCCTGGCCAGCGTCCGTCGACATCCATGCGAAACTCCTTGCTGGTTACGCTCGGCGCATAGCCCCAGGCCTTGAGTACATCCGCAAGGTTCTTGCCGCTGATCCGGCCCTTCAGCCAACTGTTGCTGGCGCCTGGCGTCCCCTCCCAGCCGGCGCTGCCCTGCAGCAGCATGCCCTTGAGGCCCATGACCAGCGAATTGAGCGCAATGCCCTTACCCGTAGGGCGAGCCTTCAGGGACCATGCCCCCACCAGGTCATTGCCCTGGAACAACTGATTGATGGTGATATCGATTGCCGGGATTTTGCTCGGATCTACGGAGGCCAGCGGGTCCGGCGAGTTTTCGTCGGCCAGAACCTTGGGATCCGGCGCCGGTATGCGCACGTATTGCAGGTTGATCGCGATCGGCGCTGCCTTGGCATCGGGAATGCTGGCGCTTCCCTTGGCCTGCTGGCTATCGAGCTGCAATTCCCAGGTCGCCGGTTTACGCGTCAACTGCACCGACGCCTGATCCAGCGTCGTGCCCAGGGCACTGAGCTTGCCGACCTTGATGTCCGCGCCGCTGAGCAATTGTTTGGCGCTGCCGCCCGGATCCTGCCCCGCATATTTGCTCACCAGCGTCTGCCAGGGATCGACATCGAGCTCCGATAGCACGCCGCGTACCCGCAGGCCCTTGCTGCCCGGCAGCATGGCCTGGCCATTGCCGAGGAACAACTCGCCACGGCCCTCGGCCAGATTGCCGATTGGCGCTGCAAACGTGAAGTTCGCCAGTTCGCCGTAGTTGACCCAGTATCGCCGTTCCGTCCCCTGCAGGGTCATACGGAATGTCGTATCACGTCCGGCGTCCGCAGTCATGCCGAACGGCGCCGGCAAATCGACCGCCACACCCTTGAGATTGGAATTGACCATCAATTGGCTGTCGGCACCATTGAGGGTCAGTTGCAACTGATAGGGGATCACGCCACTGGCCGGCAACGGTTGGGTCACGCCCAGCCAGTCGGCAAGTTTCTTGACTTCGACCTGCCCCGAAGCCGCCACACGGGTATTGAGTTTGCCGGCGCGACCATCGGCGAAAATCTGTGCGCTGACCGGTTTGTCGAAGGCCCTAGCAGTAATGTTCTGTCCGCTCAGGCCCTTGTCGCTGTCAAAGCGGAAATCACCTTTGAGTTGGGTCAGCTCCAGCGGTGGCTCAGGCAATTTCAGGCGAGATTTTGCAGTCTTGAAATCCACCAGGATATTCGGCTGCTCGCCCTTGACCAGTGGGATGTCCAGTTTCAACTTGCCTTGCAGATCGCCCTCGCCCTCCCAACCGGCAAAGGTTTCGGCAGTGCCGATCGGTGCCTGCTGAAGTATTTTCAGCCCATCGCCCAAGCCCCCGGCAAAACTGCCATCGAGAAGGAGGTGCGTGCTCTGTCCTTCCGGGGCATGAGGAATATTGACGTAGATGTCACTGACCTGGGTGTCGAGCATTTGCCCCTTGCTGGCCAGAATCCGCACGCCGCTGTCTTCGACGAACACGTCACCGGAAACCTTGCTGACATGCGGCCAGCCCGGCTGGAACGCCAATTCGGCATCGTGGACCTTGAAAAACAGACTGATGCTGCGCGCCGTATCGGCCGCTCCGTGGTTCAGCGAGCCTTGATACTGGAAAAAGCCCTGATCCACCGCGCCCTTGAGAATCGCGGTGCGCAGCCATTCATCCAGTGCCGGGCTCAGGACTGCCGGCAGGTACTTGGCGGTGTACCGGCCATCACCGTCCACCAGACCGACCCGCAGGTCCATGTAATCTTCCTGATCGTGGTCGAAATGCAGGCGAATCAGGAAATCGCCGGCGATCTTGCCCTCCTCGCCCAATACCTTCAGGTAGGGAGCAATCAGGGTGAAACCTTCTTTGTCGAGTTTCCAGGTCAGGCGGGCGTTGGCCTGAAGATACTGCCAGGGCTTGGCGAAGATCGGGTCCAGATGCAGCATGAAATCCTTGCTGTCCATGCGCAACTCGCCATGCCCCAGGTCGCCGCTGATGCTGCCTGTGACATTTCGTGCCGCCGGAGCCCCATGATAGGCGTCGAAGCCGATTTGTTCGAGGTTGGCGGCAAAGCTGAAACGGCTGTCGTCGGTCGCATGGGGTCGCACATCAACCAGCACATTGCGCAATCCGCCTGTGACCTTGAGTCGTTCGACTACCGTGGCAAAGCCCTCGGGCAAAGGCGCCAGAGCATTGAGCAACGGAGTGAGCGGGGTCAGATCGAGGCGGTCGGCCTGCAGCTGCCAGAGTTCTTCGGTCTTGTCGGTGGCCGCGGTTTGCCTGGCCTGCAAACGCGACTCCCAACGCGTCTCGCCCAGGCTCATGGCCAGCGAATCCACCGTTACCAGCATGCCTTCCGCGCTGCGCTGGAAGTAGCCGGCAAAGGCCAGATTATTGATCGTGACCGGCTTGCGCTCTGCGTAGGCCCCCTTGATTTGCGGTGCATGCAAACGCAAAGCGGCGCTCTGCAGGGTGCCCTTGCCCCAGACTGCCCACAACTCACCGCCGGCCTTGATCCGGGCGAGATTCCACTGCCGGGTCAGACGCTCGGGCAGCCATTTCGCCCAGTCGCTTTGCGGAAGGCTCAAATAAAACTGCGCCTCGGCGTCCCGCCATTCGCTGGCACGAATGCGCGTTCGCAGGCTCATTGCCACGGGCTGTCCGTCAGGCAAGGTCAACCGTGCATCAAGCCGTTGACGGCTGGCACCGACTTTCAGGTTCAAACCGACGTAAGTCAGTGTCAGAGGCGACTCGCCAAACGGTTGCAAGGTGACCTGGCTGTCGAGCACAGACAGCTGCTCGATCAATTGCATGCGATTGAGCAACTGCTCCGGGTCCAGAGGCTGGTCATCCCTCACCGGCAAGCCTTCCAGCGTCCACTGACCGCCCTCACCCTCCTTGAGGCTGACCTTCAGGCCATTGAGCTCCAGATGGGCAATGCGAATCTGCTGCGCCATCAGGCTGCCCCAAAGGTCGGGCACAGCCCTCACCTGATCGAGGTGCAGCGCGTTGGCGCCTTCACCGACGGTGACGTCATGTGCAGACAGAATGGGGGAAAAATTGCTCCAGTTGCCTTTCAACTCACCTATTTGCAACGGCATTCCCAGGGCCTCGCCAGCCCTGGTTTGCACTTCGACACGGTACTCGGCCACCAGCGGTGTCAGCTCACGCCCCAGACTGACGTACAACGCCATCAGCACCAAAACCAACGCGCACAGGCCCAGACCCCAACGAGTCAGCTTGACCAGAATGCGTGTCAGACGCTCCATGTCAGTTGGCTCCCATGGCAAATGATTTGCAGAAAGCTGAGGCCAGCCGCTGTAGCAAAGTTAAAACGCAGCGATTCAGAGCAGCACCACGTCGTACTGTTCCTGGGAATACATGGTTTCCACCTGGAACCGAATCGTGCGCCCGATAAAACCTTCAAGCTCGGCTACGTTGCCTGATTCCTCGTCAAGCAAGCGGTCGACAACCTTCTGGTTCGCCAGTACACGATAGCCTTCCGCCTGATAGGCGCGAGCCTCCCGCAGGATTTCGCGGAAAATTTCGTAGCAGATCGTCTCCGGAGTCTTCAACTTGCCGCGGCCCTGACAACTGGTGCACGGTTCGCACAACACTTGTTCGAGACTTTCGCGGGTGCGCTTGCGCGTCATCTGCACCAGCCCCAGCTCGGTGATGCCGATGATGTTGGTCTTGGCATGATCGCGCTCAAGTTGCTTCTCCAGCGTGCGCAGCACCTGGCGCTGATGCTCTTCATCTTCCATGTCGATGAAGTCAATGATGATGATCCCGCCCAGATTGCGCAGGCGCAGCTGGCGAGCGATGGCGGTCGCGGCTTCCAGATTGGTCTTGAAGATGGTTTCTTCGAGATTGCGATGACCGACGAACGCCCCGGTGTTGACGTCGATGGTGCTCATGGCCTCCGCCGGATCGACCACCAGGTAACCGCCGGACTTCAATGGAACCTTGCGCTCGAGCGCTTTCTGGATTTCGTCTTCGACCCCGTACAGGTCGAAGATCGGCCGTTCGCCAGGGTAATGTTCCAGACGATCGGCAATCTCCGGCATCAGTTCAGCGACGAACTGCGTGGTTTTCTGGAAAGTTTCCCGCGAGTCGATGCGGATCTTCTCGATCTTCGGGCTCACCAGGTCACGCAGCGTACGCAGCGCCAGCCCCAGGTCTTCATAAATCACGCTGGGTGCGCTGATGGTTTTGATCTGCGCACTGATCTGGTCCCAGAGCCTGCGCAGGTAGCGAATGTCCATGAGGATTTCATCGGCGCCTGCGCCTTCGGCCGCGGTTCGCAGAATGAAGCCTCCGGCCTCCTTGATACCTTCCTTGGCGACGCAATCGCTGACCACCTGCTTGAGGCGTTCGCGTTCGGCTTCGTCTTCGATCTTCAGCGAAATACCGACATGTGCGGTGCGAGGCATGTACACCAGATAGCGCGACGGGATCGACAACTGAGTGGTCAACCGCGCGCCCTTGGAGCCAATCGGGTCCTTGGTGACTTGCACCACCAGGCTCTGGCCTTCGTGCACCAGCGCGCTGATGCTCTCCACCGCAGGGCCTTCGCGCAGAGAGATTTCCGATGCATGAATGAACGCGGCACGATCCAGGCCGATGTCGACGAATGCAGCCTGCATGCCCGGCAAAACCCGCACGACCTTGCCTTTGTAGATGTTGCCGACGATCCCGCGCTTTTGTGTGCGCTCGACATGGACCTCTTGCAGAACACCGTTTTCGACCACCGCCACGCGTGATTCCATCGGCGTGATGTTGATCAGGATCTCTTCACTCATGGCAGGGTCTCGTTCAAGCATGTTCACGATAATGGCCGCATCTTGGTCCGTACGACGCTTAACGCGCGTTATGGGTTTGCCAACAGGGTATGCCGAATTGGCCGAGCAGTTGCGCTGTTTCGCACAGAGGCAATCCGACCACCGCCGAATAACTTCCATCGAGCCCGGCGACGAATACCGCGCCCAACCCTTGAATGCCATAACCACCGGCCTTGTCCCGTGGCTCGCCACTGGCCCAATAGGCTGCAGCTTCGTCGCTGCCGATGGCGCGAAAACGCACCACACTGCGCACCACCCGCGACTCGCAACGCTCGCCCTCGAGCAACGCGATGGCTGTCAGGACTTGATGTTCATGTCCGGACAACATCTTCAGCATGGCGCACGCATCGGCTTCATCAACCGGTTTGCCGAGAATTTTGCCGTCGAGCACAACGGCGGTGTCGGCGCCCAGCACACAGAAAGGGGCATCGGACACCACTGCGTCACGGCCAGCCGCAGCCTTGCCACGCGCCAGACGCTCGACATAGGCCGACGGGGATTCATGATTCAAAGGGGATTCATCGATGTCCGCGCTGATGGCGGTGAACGGCACGCCAATCTGCGTGAGCAGTTCACGCCGGCGCGGCGAACCAGAGGCAAGGTACAGCCGTTTCATCAAGACATCTCCCTGTCCGGTGCCCTGTCTCACGAATACTGTTCCTCTTTGGCGAGACAAGGCGAAAGGTGCGGGCAAATGCCGAACCGAATTAGTTGATTTTGTAGCGTCGACGCAACCCGCGCAAACCATAGCTGATCCACGGCCAGAGCAAGGCACTGACCAAGGCGGGCAGGACCAGCGCCAGTGTCGGCTGACGGTTGCCGGTCAGGGCGCTGAGCCACAACTGGACCAGTTGCGCGAGGCCGAAAATCACCAGGATCACCAGGCTCTGCTGCCACATCGGGAACATCCGCAGGCGTTGTTGCAGCGCCAGTACCAGATAGGTAATGAGGGTCAGGATCAATGCGTTCTGCCCAAGCAACGTGCCGTACAGCACATCCTCGGCCATGCCCAGGCACCATGCGGTGACCATTCCGACTTTTTGCGGCAGGGTCAACGCCCAGAACGCCAGCAGCAAGCCCAGCCACAACGGGCGAAGGATTTCCATGAATTGCGGCAGCGGCGAAACGCTGAGCAGCATGCCGATGGCGAACGTCACCCAGACAATCCAGCCGTTTCGGGAGGCTTTTACACCCGCCATTATTCTCGTCCTCCAGTGGAAGCCGGCTCGGAGACAGGCGGTTTGGCAGCAGGCTTCACGGCAGCTGGCTTCACGGCGGCGGGCTGAGCCGCCGGTGGCTTGGTGGTTGCCGACGCCGAAGCGGGTGGCTTGGCATTGGCAGGATGCGTGGCAGCCGGTTTAGCCGCAGTGGTGGCTGCCGGCTTGGCCGGGGTGGCGGTGGCCGGCGCAGCCGCCGGAGTTGCAGGCGCAGTTGCAGGCGCGGCAACGGCAGCGGGAACGAGAGCAGGTTTTGGCACGGTCGCCGGAATGATCGGCCCACCACCCTGCGCATCCAGGGACTCCTGAGCCTGGGCAGCGTCGTTGGCACGCTCTTCAGCGGTACGGCCATCACTGAACACCAGCAGCAGGTAGCGGCTACGGTTGAGTGCCGCTGTCGGCACCGCACGGACGATGGCGAACGGCTGGCCGGAATCGTGAATCACTTCCTTGACGGTGGCCACCGGATAACCTGCGGGGAAACGCTGACCGAGCCCGGAGCTGACCAACAGGTCACCTTCCTTGATGTCGGCGGTATCCGCCACGTGGCGCAGCTCAAGGCGCTCGGGGTTGCCAGTACCGCTGGCAATCGCCCGCAGTCCGTTGCGATTGACCTGCACCGGGATGCTGTGGGTTGAGTCGGTCAGCAACAGGACGCGAGAGGTGTAGGGCATCAACTCGACCACCTGGCCCATCAGCCCGCGAGCATCGAGCACCGGCTGACCGAGGACCACACCGTCGCGCTCACCCTTGTTGATGATGATGCGATGGGTGAAGGGATTGGGGTCCATACCGATCAACTCGGCCACTTCGACCTTTTCATTGACCAGTGCCGAAGAGTTGAGCAACTCGCGCAACCGAACGTTCTGCTCGGTCAGGGAGGCGAGCTTTTGCATGCGCCCCTGCAACAGCAGGTTTTCACTCTTGAGTTTTTCGTTTTCGGCGACGAGCTCGGTCCGGCTGCCAAACTGGCTGGCCACACCCTGCCACAGACGCTGCGGCAGGTCGGTGATCCAGTACGACTGCATCAGCACCAGCGACATCTGGCTACGCACTGGCTTGAGCAGTGTGAAGCGGGCATCGACCACCATCAGCGCGACCGACAGCACGACCAGCACCAACACGCGCACGCCCAGTGAGGGACCCTTGGTGAAAAGCGGTTTAATAAGCCGCTCCTCCCAGGCAAATGTTCTCTTTATTCATACGCCATCAAACCGGCCTGGATGCAGACTGACAGAAGATAAACGCGAACAGGCAGCACTGCAAAGTGCCGCCTGCGCGCTCAACAACGTGGAGGCGATCCGGCGACTTACTCGCTGGAAAGCAGGTCCATGGTGTGTTTATCCATCATTTCCAATGCACGGCCACCGCCGCGAGCAACGCAGGTCAGCGGATCTTCGGCAACGATGACCGGCAGGCCGGTTTCCTGGGCCAGCAACTTGTCGAGATCACGCAGCAAGGCACCGCCACCGGTCAGCACCAGACCACGCTCGGCGATGTCGGAAGCCAGCTCCGGAGGCGATTGCTCCAGAGCACTCTTGACGGCCTGAACGATGGTCGCCAGGGACTCTTGCAGCGCTTCGAGCACTTCGTTGGAGTTCAGGGTGAATGCGCGTGGAACACCTTCGGCCAGGTTACGGCCACGGACATCGACTTCACGGACTTCGCCGCCCGGGTAAGCCGTGCCCCCCAATTCGGCCGCCAGACAGGCGATCAGCATGCGTGCGCTGACGCCACAGGCGCGCAGGGTTCGCAACAGGCCTCGACGCTGCTCCAGCGCCAG
>NZ_JBNNVQ010000105.1:0-20612 GCF_050280625.1 Pseudomonas sp. NPDC089569 | reverse complement strand
CCAGCGCCAGCCATCGAACTCCGGTTTACCGGTCAAATCCATCCGCACCCGCTGCTCGTTGGAGATCAGGCGCAGGAGAAACCATTTCTGCTTCTGGCCGATGCACAGCGGTTGGCTGTGCGTCCTGACCAGACGTTGCGGCAAACGATAGCGCAACCAGCCCCGGGTGCAGGCGAGTATTTCAACATCTTCGCGCTCCAGGCCCACTTCTTCGTTCAACTCGCGGTACAAGGCGTCTTCCGGCGTCTCCTGGGGGTTGATCCCGCCTTGAGGAAACTGCCAGGCATCTTGATTGATACGGCGAGCCCATAGCACCTGGCCAGCATCATTCGTCAGAATGATCCCGACATTGGGACGGAAACCATCGGGGTCGATCACGGCAACAACCTCGCAAACGCATGTCGCCGCATTGTTCCACAAAGGTCGTGAAGGCAGCAACGCGCCGGTCTACCTTATGTGCACTCTTGTGAAAAGTCCGTATTCTGGACGCCTTTCTACAGACTTTTCAGCGAGTAACTGCAATGCGGCTGGCTTTATTCGACTTGGACAACACACTGCTGGGCGGTGACAGCGATCACGCCTGGGGGGATTACCTTTGCGAGCGCGGCTTTCTCGACCCCATCGCCTACAAGGCACGCAACGACGAGTTCTATCAGGACTACCTGGCGGGCAAACTGGATAACGATGCCTACCTGAACTTCTGCCTGGAAGTACTGGGTCGCACGGAAATGGACGTACTTGCCCGCTGGCACAGCGACTACATGCGCGACTGCATCGAGCCCCTCATGTTGCCCAAGGCCATCGAGCTGTTGGCGAAACACCGGGCGGCCGGCGACAAACTGGTGATCATCACCGCCACCAACCGCTTCGTTACAGGCCCCATTGCCGAGCGCCTGGGCGTGGAAACCCTGATCGCCACCGAATGCGAAATGCGCGATGGCCGCTACACAGGCCGCAGCACCGATGTGCCGTGCTTCCGCGAAGGCAAGGTGACGCGCCTGAATCGCTGGCTGGAAGAGACCGGGTATTCGCTGCAAGACAGTTATTTCTACAGCGACTCGATGAACGACCTGCCGCTGCTGGAGCAGGTGACCAACCCGATTGCCGTCGACCCTGATCCGAATCTGCGGGCCGAGGCCGGGAAGCGCGGTTGGCCGGTGATCAGCCTGCGCGACTGATCACCGCATCCTGTAGGAGCGAGCAAGCTCGCGATGGTCGTCAACGATAACGCGGGAAGCCTGATACCCCGCGGTGTCCTCGGGTTCATCGCGAGCATGCTCGCTCCTACAGGGAATCAGGTTCGATCAAACCGGCTTGGCGCCCATCAGTCCGGCGATGGCGATAAAGCAGACGAAACTGAACAACGCCAGGGCGAAGGTGAACTTGCCCACACCGCCCGGCGACTTGCGCACTTTATTGAGTCGCACCAGCAACCAGAACCACGCCAGCGCCGCCACGGTGTACAGCACGCTGGACGCCAGCAGCCACGTCTGTCCCAACGGCCAGCCCACCAGATGCACCATCCACCAGCCGGTGAACGGCATGCTCAGCAGCGCCAGGCCCATCAACAGCCAGATGAACACTCGCGGCCGTTGCAGGGTGCGACTTGCGGCCGTGGCGTCGCCATTACGCCGGGTCCGCCAGACCCAGCCCCACAGGCCAAGCGCACACAGCAGCGACACCACCGTCGCCACCATGTGTGCCGCTTTCAGGGCAGTTAACGTTTCCATGGTTCGAACTCCTTATGGCCTGCCCCTCAGCGTAGCCGTTCAACCCAGAAACAGTTGATAGGCCGGGTTGTCGCTTTCGTCCCAGTACGGATAACCGATCTCTTCCAGTGCTGCCGGCACCAGGTGACGCTCATCGTGGGGCACTTGCAGGCCCGCGACCACTCGCCCGTCCGCCGCACCATGGTTGCGATAGTGGAACATCGAGATGTTCCAGCGCCCGCCTAGCTTGTTGAGGAAGTTGAACAACGCGCCCGGACGCTCCGGGAATTCGAAACGCAGGATCACTTCATCGACCACATGCGCCGCGCGGCCGCCCACCATATGGCGAATGTGCAGTTTGGCCAGTTCGTTGTCGGTCAGGTCGACCACCGGGAACCCCTGCTCGCCCAGGCTGGCGATCAGCGCGCTGCGCGGGTCGGTTTCCGGATGCGTCTGCACACCAACGAAGATATGCGCCTCGCTGCCGGTGTTGTAGCGATAGTTGAATTCGGTGATCTGGCGTTTGCCGATGGCTTCGCAGAACGCCTTGAAGCTGCCCGGTTTCTCGGGGATGGTCACGGCAATGATGGCTTCGCGGCCCTCACCCAGCTCGGCGCGCTCTGCCACGTGGCGCAGGCGATCGAAGTTGACGTTGGCGCCCGAGTCGATGGCCACGAAGGTGTGCCCGGTGATGCCACGTTGCTCGACATATTTTTTGATCCCGGCCACGCCCAAGGCGCCGGCAGGTTCGGTAATCGAACGGGTATCGTCGTAGATGTCCTTGATCGCCGCACAGATTTCGTCGGTGCTGACGGTGATCACTTCATCGACATGGTCTTTGCAGATATCAAAGGTGTGCTGACCGATCTGGGCCACCGCCACACCGTCGGCAAAGATGCCCACGGTGGGCAATACCACGCGCTCGCCCGCAGCCATTGCCACTTGCAGGCAGTTGGAGTCGTCCGGCTCGACACCGATGATCTTGATGTCCGGACGCAGGTACTTCACGTAGGCCGCAATACCGGCAATCAAACCGCCGCCGCCCACCGGGACGAAAATCGCATCCAGGCGCCCCGGATGCTGGCGCAGAATCTCCATCGCCACCGTGCCCTGCCCGGCAATGGTGTGGGGATCATCGTAGGGGTGAATGTAGACGTAGCCTTTTTCGTCGACCAGTTTCAACGAATAGGCCAGTGCTTCGGGAAAGGAATCGCCATGCAACACCACTTTGCCGCCGCGGGAACGCACGCCTTCGACCTTGATCTCTGGGGTGGTCTTGGGCATCACGATAGTCGCTTTGACGCCCAGGACTTTCGCCGCCAGTGCCAGACCCTGCGCGTGATTGCCTGCCGAAGCGGTCACCACACCGCGAGCGCGCTCTTCGTCGCTCAGTTGGGTCAACTTGTTGTAGGCCCCGCGAATCTTGAACGAGAACACCGGCTGCAAGTCTTCACGCTTGAGCCAGATCTCGTTGCCCAGCCGCTCGGAGAGCTGACGGGCAGTCTGCAATGGGGTTTCTACGGCAACGTCATAAACGCGCGAGGTGAGGATCTTTTTGACGTACTGTTCAAGCATCGGAAAGCATCACTGAGCGGTTGGGCAAGACCAAGGAGTCTAACCCGGCTTTCGATCATGCGACCACCCTGTAGGAGCGAGCACGCTCGCGATGAACGCCCAGACACCGCAGGGCATCAGACGCCCAGCGTTATCGTTAGCGACCATCGCGAGCTTGCTCGCTCCTACAGGGATTGGTGCCGGCCCGCCAATCGGGCAATGACCTTCACCGCCCCGAAGCCTATAATGCCGGCCTTTCGTTCTCACTTCGGCACCTCGGAGCCCGCATGACCCAGGATCAACTCAAACAGGCAGTGGCTCAGGCCGCCGTCGACTTCATCCTCCCGAAACTCGACGACAAGAGCATCGTCGGTGTCGGCACCGGCTCCACCGCCAACTGCTTCATCGACGCGCTGGCCAAGCACAAAAGTGCATTCGATGGCGCAGTCGCCAGCTCCGAGGCCACTGCCGCCCGCCTCAAGGGCCATGGCATTCCGGTGTACGAACTGAACACCGTCAGCGACCTTGAGTTCTATGTCGATGGCGCCGATGAAAGCGACGAGCACCTGAACCTGATCAAGGGCGGCGGCGCAGCCCTGACCCGCGAGAAGATTGTCGCGGCCGTGGCCAAGACCTTCATCTGCATCGCCGACGCCAGCAAGCTGGTGCCGGTTCTGGGCGCCTTCCCGCTGCCGGTGGAAGTGATCCCGATGGCCCGCAGCCATGTGGCCCGCCAACTGGTGAAACTGGGCGGCGACCCGGTCTACCGTGAAGGCGTGGTGACCGATAACGGCAACATCATCCTCGACGTGTTCAACCTGCAGATCACCAATCCGGTCGAGCTGGAAACGCAGATCAACGCCATCGTCGGCGTGGTCACCAATGGCCTGTTCGCGGCGCGTCCGGCCGATCTGCTGTTGCTGGGAACCAGTGAAGGCGTGAAGACCCTGCGCGCCGAGTGACGCCTGCCTGCATACTTGCAGGCACTGAAATACCTGTGGGAGCTGCGGTGCGACGATTCGACTTGCCAGCGATGAGGCCGTCACATCCAACATCAAGGTTGACTGTGAAACCGCCATCGCTGGCAAGCCAGCTCCCACAATGTTTTATGGTGTTGGTTAATCCTGGGCAGGTTTTTTGAACACGTAAAACAGGTTCGGCTCACTCACCAGATACATCGTGCCGTCGTCATCCATGGCGATCCCTTCCGGTTGCGGCACACTCCTGTGCAAGCCTTGCCGCCCTGCGCTCAATGACATTGTGCTCAGCGGTCGCCCATCCACATCCAGTTCCAGAATCAGCCGCGACTCATCCGATAGCGCCATCAAGTGACCGCTGCGCTCGTCATATTGCAGACTCGACAGATCGCGCACGAACAACCCGGCGTCCCGCTTGGGATTATTGATGACATGCACTGCGTAGGATTTTTCCGGGTTGAAATGCGGAAACCCGTGCACTTCGTAGATCAGCATCGGGTCGCGCTCCTTGGCGACAAACAGGCGCTTGCCCGCAGAATCGTAAGCCAGCCCCTCGAACCCCTTGTTGCCGCTGGCGTGCACACCCAGGGTCATGACCTCGGCATCCGCCGCATCGAGGAAGGTGGTGTCCCGTTCCAGATGAACCTTGATCAGCCGCTGCCCGCTTTCATCAGCGATCACGTAGGTGTCGGCACTGATGAACTCCACAGCCTCCGGATCACCGAATCCCACCAGTGCCACGCGCCGCAGAACCTGGCCATCGCGGGATAACTCGACCAGTTCGCTACGTTTGTTGGTCACGGTGAACAGGCTTTTGCGTACCGGGTCGTAGGTCAAGGCCGAAACGTTGTCCGTCAAACCGTCGATCACCTGCGCCTCTGTCACGACTTGATACTGATCCAGCGCGATGGATTGAGCGCTTACCGGCTGCCACATCGAGCGCAGGTTGAACCAGGCACGCTCGTACAGACGCAGGTATTGGCCAAACGCGCCCAATGCGATCAACAAGACCACCGACAGCAGCACAACCAGAGATTTGGAGCGGGTAAATCGGCGCATCGGCAACAGGCCCGGGATCAAAACCGGCGGATGGAATATCACGCCTGTCTGAACTGAAGCTTAATGGAAGCGTCCGCCGAGGTGGTTACTTCTGTCTCTCGAAGCGATAGAACAGATTAGGCTCACTGACCATGTACAGGTTGCCCACCTCGTCCATGGTCACGCCTTCGGCTTGCGGTATGGTGTTTTTCAGACCATTGAAGCCACCCAACAGGGTGATGAAGCTGACTTGCTCGCCCTTCTTGTCCAGCTCCAGCAGCAGATGGGATTCGGCAGACAAAACCAGCATGTGGCCGGTCCGGGGGTCGATGGCCAGCGAAGACAGATTGCCTACATCCAGCGCATGACTGGCCATTTTCAGCTTGTCACCGGCCAGTGTCTTGCCATCGCTATTCCAAACAAACAATGCAGGAGGGCGAACTTCGCCCAGCATCAGTTGCCGATTGTTCGAGTCCCAAGTGACGCTTTCAAAGGCTTTGTTCTGATCTTTCGCAGGATCGAGGTCGTATTTCGGGAAGTCAGCGATGTTCAATTCCCGGGTGTCGGCATCAACCTTGACGATGGATATCAGATGATCGTGCGCATCGACAATAGCCAGCAGGCCATCACCAAATAGGGTGACACCCTCAGGATTGGTCCAGCCCACCAACGGCATTTTGCGCAGCACATCACCTTGCAGCGTCAACTCGACCAGGAACGGGTTCTTGCCCATGACTGCAAACAGGGTTTTGCTCCGAGGGTCGTAAGCCAGGTCCGATGCTTCGTCCTTTTCCATGCCTGGCAGCGGCTTGGCATCGATCACCGCCCGATAGTCTGGCAGCCATATGCTCGCCTGACGCTCGGCCGGGCTTTTGAATTGTTCCTTGACCCAGAGCACACCCCAGCTATCCCAGTGCATGACAAATGCAAAGCTGTAGGCGGCAGCGGCCACCAGCGCAAGCCATACGTACCACCGCAGGACGAATCGCGGGCGACGGGCAGGTTCAATCGTGGAAAGCGGAGAAGTGTTCATCGCAGAAGGCGTTCCGGAAACTCATGCTAAGGGTAATAGCACAGTTGACGCAGCTCGGCAGGCGCCAAGCCCCGGAATTATCCAAATGAGAAAACAATGTGGGAGCAGGCTCGCTCCCACAAAGGTTGAGTCAGTCCGGATCAGCGAACGCTGCTGGTGAAACGGCTGGCGCCTGGCAGCTCCAGCACGATCTCGTCACCGACATTCAATGGACCGACGCCTACCGGCGTGCCGGTGAGGATCACGTCCCCGGCCTGCAGCGAGAAGCAACCGGCCATGTGCTGGATCATCGGCACGATCGGATTGAGCATGACGCTGCTGTTGCCGTCCTGGCGGACTTCGCCATTGATGGTCAGGCGGATACCGATGTCCGTCAGGTCAGCGAACGTGCTGCCGGAGACGAAAGGCGCGATGACCGCAGCACCGTCGAAGGACTTGGCGATTTCCCAGGGCAGGCCCTTGGATTTCAGCTCGGCCTGCTTGTCGCGCAAGGTCAGATCCAGGGCCGGGGCGAAACCGGAGATGGCGTCGAGCACTTCTTCGCGGCTCGGCCTGGTGGACAAGGGTTTGCCGATCAACACCGCGATTTCCGCCTCGTAATGCACCGAGCCACGGTCGGTCGGAATGCTGAAACCTCCTTCCAGCGGCACGACGCAACTGCCAGGCTTGATGAACAACAGCGGCTCGGTAGGCACCGGATTGTCCAGCTCCTTGGCGTGCTCGGCGTAGTTGCGGCCGATGCACACCACTTTCCCCAGCGGGAAGTGAATACGCGTACCGTCGACATACTGGTGCTGATAGCTCATGGACCAACTCCTGTTTCGTTGCACTTAAGCTCGAAAGTCAAACAGCGAAAATCTTGCCCGGGTTCATGATGCCGTTCGGGTCGAACACCGCCTTGACGGCTTTCATGTACTCGATCTCAACCGGGGAGCGGCTGTAGGTCAAGTAATCACGCTTGGTCATGCCCACGCCATGTTCGGCCGAGATCGAACCGTTGTACTTCTCGACGGTTTCGAACACCCACTTGTTGACGGTGGCGCACTTGGCGAAGAACTCGTCCTTGCTCAGGTTGTCCGGCTTGAGAATGTTCAGGTGCAGGTTGCCGTCGCCGATATGGCCGAACCAGACAATTTCGAAATCCGGATAGTGTTCGCCGACGATCGCGTCGATTTCCTTGAGGAATGCCGGCACTTTCGACACGGTGACCGAAATGTCGTTCTTGTATGGGGTCCAGTGGGAAATGGTTTCGGAGATGTACTCGCGCAATTTCCACAGATTCTGCAGCTGGGTTTCGCTCTGGCTCATCACGCCGTCCAGCACCCAGCCCTGCTCGACACAGTGCTCGAAGGTTTCCAGTGCATGGTTGGCCACTTCTTCGGTGGTCGCTTCGAATTCCAGCAGCGCATAGAACGGGCAGTCGGATTCGAACGGCGCCGGCACGTCGCCGCGGGCCATGACTTTGGCCAGGGCCTTGTCGGAGAAGAATTCGAAGGCTGTCAGGTCGAGTTTGCTTTGGAACGCGTGCAATACCGGCATGATCGAATCGAAATCGGCTGTGCCGAGGACCATCGCGGTGAGGTTCTTCGGTGCGCGATCCAGGCGCATGGTCGCTTCGACGACGAAGCCGAGGGTGCCTTCGCCGCCGATGAACAGCTGACGCATGTCGTAGCCAGTGGCGTTCTTGATCAGGTCGCGGTTCAACTCCAGCACGTCGCCCTTGCCGGTGACCACTTTCATGCCGGCGACCCAGTTGCGGGTCATGCCGTAGCGAATCACCTTGATCCCGCCGGCATTGGTACCGATATTGCCGCCAATCTGGCTGGAACCCGCCGAAGCGAAGTCCACCGGGTAATACAAGCCGTTTTCCTCGGCCACGTTCTGCAGATGCTCGGTGACCACGCCCGGCTGGCAAACGGCGGTGCGGTCAGTGAGGTTCACGTCGAGGATCTGGTTCATGTAGTCGAACGAGACCACCACTTCGCCATTGGCGGCCACGGCCGCGGCGGAAAGGCCGGTACGCCCGCCGGACGGCACCAGCGCCACCTTGTGTT
Source organism: Pseudomonas sp. NPDC089569 (assembly GCF_050280625.1). Taxonomy (NCBI): domain Bacteria; kingdom Pseudomonadati; phylum Pseudomonadota; class Gammaproteobacteria; order Pseudomonadales; family Pseudomonadaceae; genus Pseudomonas; species Pseudomonas sp. NPDC089569. The sequence continues at coordinate 12,247 of NZ_JBNNVQ010000105.1, read as the reverse complement.
TGTTGGCCCACAGGACAATGGCCTGGACCTGCTCGGTGGTCTTGGGGAACACGATGGCGGTCGGGGCCGGGGCGAAATGCTTGGTCCAATCCTTACCGTAAGCATTCAGGGAGTCGGCATCGGTCAGCACCTTGCCAGGCTCTACCAGGGTCTTCAGCTCTTCAATCAGGGCAGGATTGGTCATCGACAGAACTCTCGAACAATTCATGGTCATCCTGAGAACGCTTCACGTCGCAGGAATGAGTGTTTAGCGGGGCGCATATGCTAGCATACCGACCCCGCAGCATAGTGCCCAAACGGCTGTTCTGCGGTGACGGCTTTCCTGCCGTCTGGGTCAGCTCTGGGCTGCTCCCCTCCCTGCCAATTTTCTCCGGGATACAGGTTTACGCAGATGAGCAAGACTTCTCTCGATAAGAGCAAGATCAAGTTCCTTCTTCTCGAAGGCGTCCACCAATCGGCTGTCGACGTCCTCAAGGCGGCGGGCTATACCAGCATCGAGTACCTCACAGGTTCTCTGCCGGAAGACCAGCTCAAGGAAAAGATCGCCGATGCTCACTTCATCGGCATTCGCTCGCGCACTCAACTGACCGAAGAGATCTTCGATCACGCGAAGAAGCTCGTGGCTGTCGGGTGTTTCTGCATCGGCACCAACCAGGTCGACCTGGACGCCGCTCGCGAGCGCGGTATCGCCGTGTTCAACGCACCGTACTCCAACACCCGCTCCGTGGCCGAGCTGGTGCTGGCCGAGGCGATCCTGCTGCTGCGCGGCATCCCCGAGAAGAACGCTTCCTGCCACCGTGGCGGCTGGATCAAGAGTGCGGCCAACTCCTTCGAAATCCGCGGCAAGAAGCTGGGCATCGTCGGTTACGGCTCGATCGGTACTCAACTGTCTGTCCTGGCTGAAGGTCTGGGCATGCAGGTTTACTTCTACGACACCGTGACCAAGCTGCCGCTGGGCAACGCCACCCAGGTCGCCAACCTGCACGAGCTGCTGGGCATGTCCGATATCGTGACCCTGCACGTTCCGGAAACCGCTGCCACCCAGTGGATGATCGGCGAGAAGGAAATCCGCGCCATCAAGAAAGGCGGCATCCTGATCAACGCTGCGCGCGGCACCGTGGTCGAGCTGGACCACCTGGCCGCCGCCATCAAGGACAAGCACCTGATCGGCGCAGCCATCGACGTCTTCCCGGTTGAGCCACGCTCCAACGACGAAGAATTCGAAAGCCCGCTGCGTGGCCTGGACAACGTGATCCTGACCCCGCACATCGGTGGCTCCACCGCCGAGGCGCAAGCCAACATCGGCCTGGAAGTGGCCGAGAAGCTGGTCAAGTACAGCGACAACGGTACTTCGGTATCGTCCGTGAACTTCCCGGAAGTGGCCCTGCCGGCTCACCCTGGCAAGCACCGCCTGTTGCACATCCACGAAAACATCCCGGGTGTGATGAGCCAGATCAACAAGGTGTTCGCCGAAAACGGCATCAACATCTCCGGTCAGTTCCTGCAGACCAACGAGAAAGTCGGCTACGTGGTTATCGACGTAGACGCCGAGTACTCGGAACTGGCGCAAGAGAAGCTGCAACAGGTCAACGGCACTATCCGTAGCCGCGTGTTGTTCTGATCGCAGCTGTAGGAGCGAGCAAGCTCGCGATGGTAGACGGGGCACCGCGGGGCATCAGGCTCCCAGCGTTATCGTTGACGTCCATCGCGAGCATGCTCGCTCCTACAGAGGACACGCCAAATAAAAAAGGGAGCCCCCAGGGGGCTCCCTTTTTTATTTCACATTGACGGTGATCTTTTCCGAGACAATCGGCGGATCGAACGGCATGTGGCCGCTGTCACCCAACTCCAGCTGCAGGGTGTGCTTACCGGGTGTCAGGGTGATTTCGGCCTGGGTCTGCGCCTTGCCAAAGTGCATGTGGTGAGCATCGTTGGGAATCGGCTGACCGGCCGCCGGCAGCTTGTCGACATCAATCAGCAGGTGATGATGCCCCGTGTTTGGGGTGACATCGCCCGCCGGCGCCAGCGCAACGTTTTCGACAGCGAACTTGACGACAACAGTCTGCGGAACAGTCGCGCCGTCTTTCGGAGAAACGATGGACACTTCGGCGCCTTTCGGGGCCGGTGTCGCCGCACTGGCCAGTACCGAAACACCCATCAACAGGCCAGCCAAAGCAGCACGTGACATAAAGGTTTTCATTCTCTTCTCCAGTTTTTTCGTAAAATCCGCATGACCATCACAACTTCATGGTCAATCGTTGTCGAAGGCACTCAACAACGATAGCAAAGCGAGCCTGATACAGAGCGTCGCAATAATGAATTCAAGGAGTGACCATGCGCTTTCTGCCTGGCCTGATCTGCCTGCTACCCCTTTTGAGCCCTTTGGCTCATGCCGAACTGATTGATGACGTCAACGACCGTGGTGAATTGCGTATTGCCCTTGAGGCCAATACACCCCCCTTCAATTTCAAGGAAGACGGCAACCTGGCGGGCTTCGAAGTCGAATTGGGGCAGATGCTTGCCAGTGAGCTGGAAGTGCGCGCCGACTTTGTCGTCACCGACGCCAACGATCTGCTGACCGGCGTTGAAAGCGGCAAGTACGACATCGCCATCAATCACCTGACAGAGACCCCGGCACTCAAGGATCGTTTCGACTTCAGCGAGCCTTACATCAACACCAATACGCAATTGATCGCGCAGAAAGAAGAGCCGCAGTCGCTTCTGCTGGTGCAGTCGTTGACGGCAGAAAAGCCGAAAGCCGCCCAACCCGTGAACCTGGCGATTCCGTTTCAGAAAGGTAACCCGGCGTTCCATGCCAGCCTGGAAAACGCGTTGCAGCGGATCAAGGCCGATGGCCGGTTGACGGCGCTGGAGCAGAAATGGTTTGGGGCGCAGTCAGGCGAATCACCCAAGCCCTGAAGGCAACGAAATGCCAATGTGGGAGCGAGCCTGCTCGCGATAGCGGCCTTACATTCAACATAGATGTTGACTGGGAGGGCCTCATCGCGAGCAGGCTCGCTCCCACAGGGGATTGGTGTTGAGAAATCAGTCTTGTGTTAGCAGCACCCGCGCTGCTTCAGCCAGCTCCAACTCACTGAACACCTGCACGCCGTGGCGCTTGAGCAGTGCCGCCGTCACCCCTTCGCCACTGACCTTCACCCCACTGAACGTCCCGTCGTAGGTCAGCAGATTGCCACATGAGGGGCTGTTGGCCTTGAGGATGGCGATGTGGATGTCATGCTGTTGCACCAGTTCCAGCGCCTGCCGGGCACCGGACAAAAACTGTGCACTGACGTCTTCGCCTTCACTCGTGAGCACCGGTGCCTGGCCGTCCAGCACCTGAGCGCCCTGCCCGCCCGGAATCTCCGCGGCCGCTCGTGGTGTCGGCAAACCGCCGGCCACTTCCGGACACAGCGGCACGATCCGCCCCTCATCAAGCCATGACTGAAGCTGATCGAACGGCCCGCTGGCGCCACCGTCGTAGCGTACGCGATGCCCCAGCAGGCAGCGGCTTACCAGGATTTTCTGCATGATCAGAACGGCTCGTTGCCACGGCGCCGGAACCATCCGGTCAACGACAGGCGCTCGCGAGTCGCGGGCAGGACTTCATGAGGGACTTCGCCGGACAAAAACACCACCAGACACCCACCGATGGGCTCTACATCGAACTTCGCGGTTTCGTCGAGGTACATGCGCAACTGACCGCCGTGCGCGGGCAACCAGCCTTCATTGAGGTAAACCACTGCAGACACCACGCGCCGGTCATCGTCGTGAAAACGGTCGAGGTGTTTGAGGTAGAAGGCACCAGGGGGGTACATGGCGAAATGGCTTTCGAAATCTTCCAGCCCCAGATACAGGTGGCGGTTTATCGCCTGGCGCAGACTGTCCATCAACTGCAGATAGCTGTCGCAGGCCTCATCCTGACCGGGTTCGATCCACTGTATCTGGTCGCCACGGATGCCCTCGCGAATTTCCGAAGAAGACCCGCGCCCCACCGCTGCCGGAGCCAGTTCGCCTTCGGCGGCACGTTTACGGCATTCGGCCGCGAGCGCCTGGGTCAAATCCACAGGCAGGAAAATGTTCTGCTGCGACCAACCGTTTGCGGACAGGTCGTCGACGATTTGTAGCAGCAGCGGATGATCAGAAGGTATTTGCATGGCGGGCATAGTATTCCTGCGCAGGAAAATCCGACAGAGCCACGCAGCGGGTTGATACGAATTCTCGACAAGTCCCTATGCCACACGGAGAATAGTCGCCTGCTGACAGGAGTCCCTATGCGCCGTTTGCTTTTCTCCCTGCTGATGTTCTGCGTTATGCCCGCTTGGGCAGACGGCCACGACCAGTTGTACAAGGTCGCCGGCTGGCCGGAACAACGCGCGCATTTCAATGACGCCCTCTCCGCCGCGCAACAACGCTACCAAAGCAGCCTGCCGCCCGCGGTATTTCAGGCGCTGGTCAACAATAGCAACCAACGGTTCGACCCCAAGGCCGTTGATCAGCGCGCCGAAACCCAACTGCGCAAGAACCTCGCAGACCCCAAGCCTGCACTGGCGTTCTTTCAATCACCGCTGGGCAAGAAAATCGTCGCCGCCGAGTTGCTGGCCACTCGTCGCGACCAACTGGCGAAAAACGCCAGGGGGTTGCCGAAGATGCAGAGCAGCGACAGTCGACTGCTGATCATTGGCCACCTCGCCCAGGCCCTGCCCGCGCGCGAGGCCGGCGCCGAGGTCAGCCTGGCGATTGCCGGTGTCGCCGCCGACAGCCTGAGTTCGATGATCCCCGGCTTGCTCGGCGCGGGACAGGCCCAAGGCATGTTGAGCGGACAGCGCCAGCGTCTGATGGACCAGATCGGCAGCGACCTGAACAACACGCTGCTGTATGTCTACCGCGACCTGTCGGATGAAGAGCTGGAAGAGTTCGCCACGTTTGCCGAGTCGGCCGAAGGCAAGGCTTATTACCAAGCGGCACTGGCGGCGATTCGGGCGGGGCTGGCAGTGGGGCAAAGTAATTCGAACCTGAGCCAATAATATTTGGCGCCTGCAAAGTCGCCATCGCGAGCAGGCTCGCTCCCACAAAGGATCTGCATGCACCGGACCATTGTGGGAGCGAGCCTGCTCGCGATGGGGCCCTTAAGAGCACTAGAGATTCCGGCCCTTGATCCGCTTGGTCAAAAACCCGAACAACTCCCCGCGCAGCGCCAGCGCCTCATTGGCCAGGTGATGCCGAGCCTCGGGCAGCATCAGGATCTGTGGCCGGTCGAACTTCGCTCGCAATACCTCCAGGTTGTGCTGCCAATCCACCGTCATGTCTGCCTGCCCCTGCACAATCAGCGGTCGCCGCAGGCTGGCCGGCGCGGCTTCGACGCGCTTGATCCAGCGCGCCAGCGCCCCCACCCACGCCGTCGGCAACCGTAGCGGCTGCAGAGGGTCCGCCTGCAGGAACGGCAGGAAATCCGGATCGTTGGAGTTTTCACTGAAGCGTCGGGCGATGGCTTTGACGAAAGGCCTGAGCAGGTAATAGCTCAATTGCGACCAACCCCATGCGCGCGGTCGCACCAGCGGCGCCAACAGAATCACCTGCCCCTGGGCGGGACTGCTCGCCCCGGCGTTGAGCACGTGATCGATCACGATGGCTCCGCCGGTGCTCTGTCCACATAAATGCCATGGCTGCGGCAGGTCCAGGGAGCGCGCTTCGGCAAACAGCCCTTGCAACGCATCCTGATACTCGGCGAAATCCCTGATGCTCGCCCGTTCACCACTGGACAACCCATGTCCCGGCAAATCGCAGGCGATCACCGCAAAGTCCTGCTCCAGCGCCCACTCGATCACGTGACGATAAAGCCCGGTGTGATCGTAGAACCCGTGAATGACAAACAAGGTCGCCTTGGCCCGTTCCGGCCACCAGACCTGGCTGACCAGTTCATACCCGTCGACCTGAAAACGTCCCAGGCCACTGCGCACATGACGCGAGGAAAAATCCAGCCCGTAGAACCGTTGATAGGCCTGCGCCTCCGTCGACAACGGCTGTCCCTCGGCCAATGGCCTCAGGCTGGCGCGCAGATGTTCAGGGTCGAAGAGGCGAGACATGACTGATTCCAGGGCGCTAAACGGACTTTATGGATCTGCGATATTCATCTGTCGCGGCAAGCATGGCAAGCTAGCCGACCTTCGAGGATCGAACTCATGCGCCCGCCCTACCGCGCCACCTTGTTTGTCTGCCTGTTCGCCCTGATAGGCGCCGGTGTGTTGTGGTCGGCGTACGACTGGTTTCAAGGCCGCTACCTGCGCACCTTCAGCGAGCACACGGCGGTGTTCTCCGGCGATCCGCTGCGCCTTCCCGACGCGCTTGCCGGCCCCGGCGCCATTCGTCTCGTCCATTTCTGGGACCCGGCCTGCCCGTGCAACGTCGGCAATCAACAACACCTGAGTGAACTGGTGGAGCAGTATGGCCCACAGGGCGTGGAGTTCTATTCCGTTCAAAAGCCCGGCAGCCACGGGCAGTTACCGGGCACCTTGAGCCAACTCAAACCGCTGGACGCCCTGCCCGGCTCCGAGCAAATCCCCGCCAGCCCCGCCGTGGCGATCTGGGATCGCAGCGGCAAGCTAGCGTACTTCGGCCCTTACAGCGAAGGCCTCACCTGCAATTCCAGCAACAGTTTTATCGAACCGATCCTGCAAGCGCTGCACCAGGATCGGCCGGTGAGTGCCACGCACACACTGGCGGTGGGTTGTTACTGTCCGTGGCCTGCCGATAAGGCGAAGTAGGAAAAACACGGCAATACGAATCCCTCCTACGGGCGATGGGCCTACAGGGCGAGTCGTGTTAAACAGAGGCCCCAGGGATCTGCTGCCGACAATAACAACAAGGAGTCACCATGAAACGTAGCCTGACCGCTCTCGGTTTGCTGGTTGTTGCGCTCGCCGCGGGAGGCGGCTGGTACGCCTACAGCAAGCTGCCGACACGCCAGGGCATGGTGGAACTGCAACACCTGCAAGGTTCCGTCACCGTGCGCTACGACGAGCGTGGCATCCCGCACATCCGCGCTGAAAACGAAACCGACCTGTATCGCGCCCTGGGCTATGTCCACGCCCAGGATCGGTTGTTCCAGATGGAAGTCTTGCGGCGCCTGGCCCGTGGCGAGCTGGCCGAAGTGCTGGGCCCGAAACTGCTCGACACCGACAAATTGATGCGCAGTCTGCGCATTCGCGAGCGCGCCGACACCTATCTGGCAAACCTGGACAAACAGTCCCCGGCCTTCATCGCCATGCAGGCTTATCTGGATGGCATCAACCAGTATCAGGACAGTCACCCGAAACCTGTGGAATTCGATGTGCTGGGCATTCAGAAACGCCCGTTCACGGCCCAGGACACCATCAGCATCGCCGGTTACATGGCCTACAGCTTCGCCGCGGCGTTTCGTACCGAACCGTTGTTGACCTATGTGCGCGATCAGTTGGGTGCCGACTACCTGAATGTTTTCGACCTCGACTGGCAGCCCAAAGGCGTGCTGGCAAGCCACCACGGCAGCGCCGCGCCGTCCCTGGCCAGCGCCGACTGGAAAGACCTCAACGCACTCGCCCGCCTGAGCGAACAGGCATTGGCCGACAACGGCCTGCCGCAATTCGAGGGCAGTAATGCCTGGGTCGTCGCCGGCAGTCGGACCAAAAGCGGCAAACCATTGCTGGCGGGCGATCCGCACATCCGCTTTTCCGCGCCGTCGGTGTGGTACGAAGCGCAGCTCTCGGCGCCGGGCTTTGAACTCTACGGCCACTATCAGGCCTTGATGCCGTTCGCCTCGCTGGGCATGAACCGTGATTTCGGCTGGAGCATCACCATGTTCCAGAACGACGATCTGGATCTGATTGCCGAGAAGGTCAACCCGGACAACCCCAATCAGGTCTGGTATCGCGGCCAGTGGGTGGACATGACCAGCAGCGAACAGCAGATCGCGGTCAAGGGCCAGGCCCCGGTGACACTGGTGCTGCGTCAGTCGCCCCACGGCCCGATCGTCAACGATGCGCTGGGCAACAGCGTTGGCAAGACACCGATTGCCATGTGGTGGGGCTTCCTGGAAAGCCAGAATCCGATTCTCGAAGGTTTCTACCAGCTCAACCGCGCCGATACGCTGGCCAAGGCTCGCGCCGCTGCCGCCAAGGTCCAGGCACCCGGCCTGAACATCGTCTGGGCCAACGCCAAGGGCGATATCGGCTGGTGGGCGGCGGCGCAATTGCCCAAGCGCCCTGCCGGCGTCCGGCCATGGTTTATCCTGGACGGCAGCAGCGGCGAGGCGGACAAGGACGGTTTCTACCCCTTCAGCGCCAACCCGCAGGAGGAGAACCCCGCGCGGGGCTACATCGTCTCCGCCAACTTCCAGCCACTGTCACCGACAGGCATGGAAATCCCCGGTTACTACAACCTGCCCGATCGCGGCCAGCAGCTCAACAATCAGCTCAGCGACAAGTCCATCAAGTGGGACCTGGAAACCAGCCAGAAGCTGCAACTGGGCACCACCACGGCCTACGGCCCTCGCTTGCTGGCGTCACTGCTGCCGGTGTTGCGTAGCGTGGTGAGCGATCCAGCCGAGTTGAAACTGGTGGAGCAACTGGCCCAGTGGAAAGGTGACTACCCACTCGACTCAATCAATGCCACCGTGTTCAACCAGTTCCTGTTCAACCTGGCTGATGCGGCGATGCGCGATGAACTGGGCAATGACTTTTTCGAAACGCTGCTCTCGACCCGCGTGATCGATGCCGCCCTGCCCCGTCTGGCTGCAAACGCCGACTCACCCTGGTGGGACAACCGCAATACCCTCGGCAAGGAAACCCGCGCCGATACGGTCAAGGTTGCATGGCAGGCCTGTATTGCCCACCTCAAGAGCACCCTGGGCAATGACTTCGCGCAATGGCAGTGGGGCAAGGCACACACCCTGACCCACGGCCATCCGCTGGGTCAGCAAAAACCGCTGGACCGTCTCTTCAACGTCGGCCCGTTCGCGGCACCCGGCACCCATGAAGTGCCGAACAACCTGTCGGCGAAAATCGGTCCGGCCCCATGGCCGGTCACCTACGGCCCATCGACACGACGCCTGATCGACTTCGCCGACCCGGCCCACAGCCTGACCGTCAACCCGGTAGGCCAGAGCGGCGTGCTGTTCGACAGTCATTACGATGATCAGGCCGAAGCGTACATCGAAGGAGTTTACTTCCAGGCGCATCTCAACGACGAAGAGGTCACGGCCAATACTCGCAGTACCTTGAAGCTGTTGCCGGCGCGTTCAGGGCAATAGGTGTTTGCTGGGTGGCCTTTTTTCGCGGGCAAGCCTCGCTCCTACAGGTCAACAAAGACCCTTGTAGGAGCGAGGCTCGCCCGCGAAGAGGCCGGGACAGACAACGACCATCCCAACTCAAACCATCGCCGCAAAATTCAGCCTGAACTGCTGCGGCGTGACCCCCAGCCTGCGATTGAACACGCTGCGCATGTGCTGGGCATCACGGAATCCGCACTGATACGCCACCGTCTTGAGCGGTGCGGCAGTACTTTCCAGCATGACCCTCGCCGCATCCACCCTCGCTCGCTCGACGAACTCGGCCGGCGTGATCTTCGCTTCCCTGGCGAACACCCGGGAAAAGTTGCGCGCACTCATATTGGCGGCACTGGCCAGCTCGGCAATGCTCAAGTCTCCCGTCAGGTTGGCCAACACGTAATGCTGCACCATCGCCACCGCCGACGTCGGCTCGGCGTGGGGCGTCAAGAACGGGCTGAACTGTGACTGGCCACCGGACCGCTGGGTGAACACCACCAGTCGTTTTGCCACGCTCAACGCCACTTCCTGACCGTAGTCACGGCCAAGCAGGTACAACGACAAGTCGATCCCCGCCGTGACCCCTGCCGAGGTGTAGAGCTCATCATCCTGCACGTACAAGCGATCGGCCTCGACCCGCGACGTCGGACACAGCGCCGCCAGTGCCGCCGCATCGTTCCAGTGAGTGGTCACTGTGCGACCGTCCAGCAACCCCGCCCGGGCAAGCATGAATGCGCCGTTGCAGATCGAACCAAAGCGCTTTGCCTGTGCACAGGCATCACGTAACCAGGCATTGAAGGTGGAACCGAAATTCATGAATGGCAACTGCGGCCCGCCGGCCACCAGCAGCAAGTCGAACGCCTGCGAAACGTCGCTGAAGTGCCGATGGGCACTCAGCGCCAGGCCATTGGAACAAGCCATCGCCCCGCGCTCCACACCGATCACCTCCAGCCGATAGTGGTCCTCTGGTGCGAGGAAACGATTGGCCTCGGAAAACACATCCATGGGGCCGGAGACGTCCAGCGACTGCACGCCGGCGAACACCACAATGGCGACGGTTTTACTCATGGCTGGAAGCGCCTTTTGTGATGTTGATTTATGCCGTCTCTGTAGGAGCGAGCACGCTCGCGATGGACGTCAACGATAACGCTGGCGGCCTGACACCCCGCGGTGCTCTGGCATCCATCGCGAGCTTGCTCGCTCCTACAGGGGGTCGTGCAAACTTAGCCAATCTGCGGCCAACAAGCGAGGCTGGCGCGATTTGCATGCTCATTGGCCGGGATCGCAGCCATGGATCGATTGTCCGCTTTCGGGGGCACGAACAGACTGGACACCTCAGCGCCGCCACGGCGTTCACCCCGAGGAAACTCCCCATGAGCACCACCATCGCCGGTATCAAAATCCCCGACAGCGCCCTGGCCAGAGCCACCACTGAATACATCCGCGACATCGAATCCGACCTGCTCTATCACCACTCGCGCCGGGTGTTTCTGTTCGGTGCATTGAGCGGCGAACGCAAGCAGCTGGCCTACAACCCGCAGTTGCTGTACGTCGGGGCGATGTTCCATGACCTTGGCCTGGTGGAAGGTCATCGCAGCGACAACGAGCGCTTCGAAGTCGACGGCGCCAACGCGGCGGCCGCGTTTCTCAAGTCTTATGGGTTGAGCGACGACGATATCGAGCAGGTCTGGCTATCGATCGCCCTGCACACCACGCCAGGCATACCGCAACACCTGCGGCCCACCGTGGCACTGGTGACTGCCGGTGTTGAAATGGATGTGCTGGGTATCGACTACGCGGCATTTTCCACCGTGCAGCGCGAGGCCGTCGTGCATGCGCACCCACGGGGGGAAGGGTTCAAGGAGTGCATCATCTGCGCGTTTGCCGATGGCTTGCGCCATCGTCCGCAGACCACGTTCGGCAATGTGAAGACCGATGTATTGATGGATCAGGAGCCGGGGTTCAAGCCGATGAACTTTGTCGAAGTGATCCGCAAATCCCCTTGGGTCGCATAAAACCAATGTGGGAGCGAGCCTGCTCGCGATAGCAGTGTGTCAGGCAACAATTAAGTCGGCTGACACTCCGTCATCGCGAGCAGGCTCGCTCCCACATTGGACTGTGGTTAACCACAAAATCGTGGTTAACCACCACTCAGGCTCAAGCCGCTTCCGCTGCCTCTGCGCGACGCGCTTCCGGTTGTTTCCAGGAATCGGCTGCGCCTTCTTCGATGGCCTGCTGGATCGCCTTGCGGCGTGCTTCCTCGGCACGACGACCGAAGAACCAGACCAGGAAGGTCACCATCGACACCGCCAACAGGATCAGGCTGGCCACGGCGTTGATTTCCGGTTTCACGCCCAGGCGCACCGCCGAGAACACTTCCATCGGCAGGGTCGTGGAGCCAGGGCCCGACACGAAGCTGGCCAGCACCAGGTCATCCAGCGACAGCGCGAAGGACATCATGCCGCCGGCCGCCAGCGATGGCGCGATCATCGGGATGGTGATCAGGAAGAACACCTTGAACGGGCGCGCGCCGAGGTCCATCGCAGCTTCTTCGATGGACAGGTCCAGCTCACGCAAGCGAGCCGAAACCACAACTGCCACATACGCTGCACAGAAGGTGGTGTGAGCGATCCAGATCGTCACGATACCGCGCTCCTGAGGCCAGCCGATCATCTGCGCCATGGCCACGAACAGCAGCAACAGCGACAGACCGGTGATCACTTCAGGCATGACCAGTGGTGCGGTGACCAGGCCACCGAACAGCGTACGACCCTTGAAACGCGTGATACGGGTCAGCACGAACGCAGCCAGCGTGCCCAGTGCCACCGCGGCAACCGCCGTGTAGCAGGCGATTTCCAGCGAGCGCACCACCGAGCCCATCAGTTGCGTGTTGTCGAGCAGGCCGACGAACCACTTCACCGACCAACCACTTCACCGACCAGCCAC
>NZ_JBNNVQ010000104.1:0-21319 GCF_050280625.1 Pseudomonas sp. NPDC089569 | reverse complement strand
CACACCGGCCATGGCCTTGGCGTTTTTCACCACTTGTTGCTGATAAGCCTTGAACTCAGGCTGCAGTGCTTCCTTGAAGCAGATTGCCTTGGCGGCGATCACGTGCTCCAGCGGGCCACCTTGGGCGCCCGGGAATACCGCGGAGTTCAGCTTCTTCTCGATGTCGGCATTGGCGCGAGCCAGGATCAGGCCGCCACGTGGACCGCGCAGGGTCTTGTGGGTGGTGGTGGTCACGACGTCGGCGAATGGAACCGGGTTCGGGTAGACGCCAGCGGCGACCAGGCCAGCCACGTGGGCCATGTCGACGAACAGGTAGGCGCCAACCTTGTCGGCGATCGCGCGGAAACGTGCGAAGTCCAGTACTTGCGAGTAAGCCGAGAAGCCGGCCACGATCATTTTCGGCTTGTGCTCGACTGCCAGGCGCTCGACTTCGTCGTAGTCGATCAGGCCGTTGGCGTCGATGCCGTACTGGATGGCGTTGTACAGCTTGCCGGAGGACGAAACGCTGGCACCGTGGGTCAGGTGACCACCGTGGGCCAGGCTCATGCCCAGGATGGTGTCGCCGGCCGACAGCAGGGCCAGGTAGACAGCGCTGTTGGCTTGCGAACCGGCGTGCGGCTGGACGTTGGCGTAATCGGCGCCGAACAGCTCCTTGGCACGATCAATGGCCAGTTGCTCGACGACGTCGACGTACTCGCAACCACCGTAGTAGCGCTTGCCCGGGTAGCCTTCGGCGTACTTGTTGGTCAGTACCGAGCCTTGAGCTTCCATCACCGCAGGGCTGGTGTAGTTTTCCGAAGCGATCAGCTCAATGTGCTCTTCCTGGCGCTGGGCTTCTTGCTCCATGGCGGCAAAGAGATCGGCGTCGTACTTGGCAATAGTCAAATCACGGCTGAACATGGCGGTCCTCAAGGATCGGTGGGGCGGAAAAGGGGGGCATTCTACCCCAACGGGTTTTGGAAGGCATATGAAAGGACATCATGTCGCGGACAAGTGGCCTTCATGGGCGAACAGGCGGTGTTTGTGCCGGCCCCATCGCGAGCAGGCTCGCTCCCACAGGGGAGTGCATTCCAAATTGTGGGAGCGAGCCTGCTCGCGATGGCCACGCAACGGAATCTCAGTCGAACAGGAAGAGCGCATCATTGCTGAAATGCGCTTCGAACCTGTCGGCCTGCATCGGGCGGCCAAACAGGTAACCCTGAACCTCGTCGCATCCGTGTTCGCGCAGGAAGTCGAGTTGTTCGTGGGTTTCCACGCCTTCGGCGATCACCGCCAGGTTGAGGCTGTGGGCCATGGCGATGATCGCCCGGGCAATCTGCGCATCCTGTTCGCCGGACGGCAAGCCATCGACGAAAGTACGGTCGATTTTCAGTACGTCGATTGGGAACTGCTTGAGGTAGTTCAGTGACGAGTAACCTGTACCGAAGTCATCGACCGCAATACTCAGGCCGAGGTTCTTCAGGCCATCGAGAATCTGCATCGCCTCGCTGACTTCGCGCATCAGGATACTTTCGGTCAGCTCAAGCTCCAGACACGCCGGAGGCAGGCCCGTGTCCTTGAGGATGGTCGCTATGCGTGTGCCCAGCTGACCATCGGAGAACTGCCGCGCCGAAATGTTGACCGACACCTTGGGCACTCGCATTTTGGCCTGATGCCAGGCCTTGAGCTGGCGGCAGGCTTCGCTGATGACCCAGTCGCCTGCATCGACCACCAGGCCCAGCTCTTCAAGCACCGGTATGAAGTCGCCCGGCGGCACCAGCCCTCGGCGTGGATGACGCCAGCGCAACAGGGCTTCGGCGCCGGTCAGGCGTTTGCCGTCACCGCTGAACTGCGGCTGGTAATAGAGCACGAACTCGTTCTGTTCCAGGGCATGGCGCAAGTCGCTTTCCAGTTCCAGGCGTTCCAGGGCACTGGCGTTCATGTCCGCCTGGTAGAACTGGAAGTTGTTCTTGCCGCGCTCCTTGGCGTGGTACATCGCGGTGTCGGCGTTTTTCATCAGTTGGCTGAGTTCGTTGCCATCCTGAGGGCTCAGGGCGATGCCGATACTGGCCGTGACAAAAAACTCGCGGCCTTCGAGTACGAAAGGTTTCACCAGGCTGGCCAGGATCTGCTCCGCCACGTGAATGGCCCGGTTCAAGGCAATTTCACGGTTGGCGCGGGGTTGCAGCAGGAGGGTGAATTCGTCGCCGCCCATGCGTGCCACGGTGTCGTCATCGTTGACGCAGCCAAGCAGTCGGGTGGCCATTTCCTTGAGCATGCGGTCGCCGGCGGCGTGCCCCAGGGAGTCGTTGATCGGCTTGAACCGGTCCAGGTCGAGGAACATCAGCACGACCCAGGACTTCTGCCGTTCGGCCGCCTGCAGCGCGGTGTGCAGGCGGTCCTGGAACAGCGAGCGGTTGGGCAGGTGCGTCAGCGCATCGTAATAGGCCAGGCGATGAATCCGCTGCTCACTGGCCTTGCGTTCGCTGATGTCACTGAAAAAGCACACGTAACTGGCCAGGTCGCCTTCATCGTCGAATACGGCGGTAATGCCGACCCAGGCCGGGTAATGCTCGCCATTGCGGCGTTTGAGCCAGACTTCGCCTTCCCAGGTGCTGTTCTGGTTCAGCTGTTTGAGCACGTAACGCAGATGGGCTTCCTGTTGCTCGTCGACGGTCAGCATGTTCGGCAACTGATCGAGTACCTGTTCCACGGCATAACCGCTGACCCGGCTGAAGGCTTCATTCGCCTGGACGATATAGCCTGCCGGGTCGGTGATCAGAATCGCCGAGGTCGAGTGCTCGAAAACCGTGGCGGCCATGCGCAGATCTTTTTCGGCACGACGTTGCTGACTGATGTCGCGACCGACGCCCAATACACCCTCGAATGCACCGTGCTGGTCCCAGACCAGCACCAGCCGCAGTTCGATAGGAATCTTGCGCCCGTCGGCCCGCAGGCAGTCGAACAGGAACATCTGGGTTTGCCCCTGGCTGCGCAACAGCGCCAGTTGCTCGGGCTGATCCAGCGCGTTGCTGACCCGCTCCATCAGTTGGTAGATGCCGGTGAGCTGCTGCGGGTTGGCGATGATCGATTGCCAACCGTTCTGGAATATCCATTCGGCGTCGTAGCCCAGCACGGTTTGCACCGATGGGCTGACGTAGTTGAGCGACATGCGATTATCGGTGGAGAAGATCACGTCGCTGATGCTTTCGGCGAGCATCCGGTAGCGTTGCTCGCTATCGCGCAGGGACTCGCTGGCTTCGATCTGTTCGGTGACATCCTTGGCTACGCCGACGATGCGGGTCACCTGGTCGTGTTTGTCCCGTGCCAGCGCCTGCTCGCGAATGTCGAAGCGCCGCCATTGACCATTGCGATGCCGGAAGCGCAGCTGGCATTGCATCAACTGGCTGTAGCCATCCAGACGCTGGATCTGGCGTGAACGATGGTAATAGTCGGCATCGTCCGGGTGCAGCAGGATTTCCCAGAAGTATTCGCCCATCTGGTGCAGCTCGGGCCGGTTGTAGCCCAGGGTCTGGCCCAGGTGGTGGTTGCTGTAAATCATGCGCTGGCTGATCACATCCTGTACGTAGAGGTGATCGGGTACGGTGCGCACCACGTCTGACCAGAAGCTTTCGCGCTCCTGCAGCGACAACTCGATGAGCTTGCGACTGGTGATATCAGTGATGCTCAGGATGACCGCTTTGTAGCCTTCCGGGCTTTCCGGCAGGCGCAGTACCAGCCACAGATGCTTTTCGCGTCCGGCGGCGTCCTGAAGCTTGATTTCCAGCTCAAGCTTTTTCTGCTGATTGCGCAATGCTTCCAGCACATGACTGCCGATGACGCCGGCATCCAGAGGGCTGCCACCGATCAGCAGCGCCCAGGCTTGCCCGGAGGTATTGACGTTGAGCAGTTGCAGGGCGACCTGATTGACCTCGGTAATGCGCAGCATCTGCAGCCATTGCCGACGTTGCTCCGGGTTCTCCAGGCACTCTTGCAATTGCTCGTCACTGTGCAATCGGGTTTTGTCGAGGGTGTTCTTGAGCTCGTACATGTCGAGCACACACAGTGCGACACCCGTACCTTCGAATATTTCCTGATAGCGACGGCGCCCCTCATGCAACTGGCGCTGGCGACGGCGCATGTTCAACAGAACGATGAACGGCAGCATGGAGAAGGCCAGGCCCAGCAGGCACTTGCCGATAAACGCCGGCAGCAGCTCCTCAAGTACACGCTGGCGATCGAACAGACCGCGCAACTGCCAATCGCTGCTGCTCAGGGGAACCGTCAGTACGCTATTGCTCAGATCGTCCTCGGTCAGCATGCCCGGATTGACCTGTGGCAGCGCCTCATCCCGGCTGATGATCTGATGATTGAAACGGTTCTCCACCAGCCACTGCGGGCGGCCCAGGCCCTCATTCAATTTGGTCAGGGACGTGAAAAACGTCGGCTTCAGGCGCAAGGCCCAGTAACCGCGGGTACTGCCGCTGGCCTGATGCAGCAGCAGATACACCACCGAGCCGTCGATGGCGTTGCTGAAGTAATGGGGTTGGGCGCGACTGCGCCGGACCAGTTCGCCCAGGTAGTCGGCGTCTTCGCTATTGGATGTGCTGTCGGCGAGGATGAGTCCGGAAGGGCTGAGCAAGGCAAGGCTGGTCAGGTCGGGCAACGACTTCTGCAGCTTGCGCACCAGTTCCTGCTGTTCGTCGGCACTTTGCGGCTGCTCGACGATCGGTAGCAGGTTAAGCGCGATCTGCGCGTTGAGCGCCATGTTCAGGCTGGCCTGCGCGGCAAGGTCGGCCGTGTAGTCGATGGTGTATTGGCGCTGGTTTTTCCGGGTTTCGCGCAATTGGTCCAGCAGCTGCCAGAACATCAGCGCAAGCAGCACCAGGACGAAGGTCGCCAGCGCGCCTTTCAGTGTTCCGCGCAGGGGCGAGCCGGGCGCTGCAGTCGGCGCACGCGTAGTCAGGGGCGGAGGGACGTTGGACAAACTGTAATCCTGCGGTTGGGCTGGACTGGCGCGACGTGCACTATAAGCCGGACGCCCGAAGGGCGGCTAGCATGCCTTGACTTGTGGCAAAGTGCCAGTCCCGCTCGGCTGGACTGCCTCTCGCCATTGAGGTAGCTTTGCCAGTTACGCGGGAGCGGTCCAGCTCCTGAAATCAGGCTTTTTCAGCGCGCACATCCTATTGAAAGCTTCAGTCAGGCGACGCGCATCGCCTGCGCCTCATTCATTCATCAGTCACTGACCCTAGGTTCTCCATGGCTCAATACGTATTCACCATGCATCGGCTGGGCAAAGTTGTTCCGCCGAAGCGGGAAATCCTGAAAAACATCTCCTTGTCGTTCTTCCCCGGCGCCAAGATCGGCGTGCTCGGCCTCAACGGTTCGGGTAAGTCCACGCTGCTGAAAATCATGGCGGGTGTCGACACCGAGTTCGACGGCGAAGCCCGCCCGATGCCCGACCTGAACATCGGTTACCTGCCGCAGGAACCTGTACTGGATCCGACCAAGACTGTGCGTGAAGTGGTCGAGGAAGCGGTCAGCGTGATCAAGGACGCGCAAGCGCGCCTGGACGAGGTGTATGCCGCCTACGCCGACCCGGATGCCGACTTCGACAAACTGGCCGCCGAGCAGGCCAAGCTCGAAGCGATCCTGCAAGCGGGCGACGGCCACAACCTGGAGCGCCAGCTGGAAGTCGCCGCCGACGCGCTGCGTCTGCCGGCCTGGGATGCCAAGGTCGAACACCTGTCCGGTGGTGAGAAGCGTCGCGTGGCCCTGTGCCGCCTGCTGCTGTCGGCCCCTGACATGCTGCTGCTCGACGAACCGACCAACCACCTGGACGCCGACTCGGTGGCCTGGCTGGAGCACTTCCTGCACGACTTCCCGGGCACCGTGGTCGCGATCACGCACGACCGTTACTTCCTGGACAACGTCGCCGGCTGGATTCTGGAACTCGACCGCGGCGCGGGCATTCCTTACGAGGGCAACTACTCGGGCTGGCTGGAAGCCAAGTCCGAGCGTCTGGCCCAGGAATCCAAGCAGCAGTCGGCCCATGAAAAAGCCATGAAGGAAGAACTGGAGTGGGTGCGCAAAGGCGCCAAGGCCCGCCAGTCGAAATCCAAGGCTCGTCTGCAACGCTTCGAAGAAATGCAATCGCAGGAATTCCAGAAGCGCAGCGAAACCAACGAGATCTACATCCCGGCCGGTCCGCGCCTGGGCGACAAGGTCATCGAATTCAAGAACGTCACCAAGGGCTACGGCGATCGCGTGTTGATCGACAACCTGTCGTTCTCCATGCCAAAAGGCGCTATCGTCGGTGTGATCGGTGGTAACGGTGCGGGTAAATCCACGCTGTTCCGTATGCTGATGGGCAAGGAAACCCCGGATTCGGGCACCATCGAAGTCGGCGAAACCGTGCAACTGGCTTGCGTCGATCAGAGCCGCGAGGACCTGGACGGCAGCAAGACCGTGTTCCAGCAAATTTCCGACGGTTCCGACCAGATCCGCATCGGCAGCTACGAGATCCCGTCGCGTACTTATGTCGGTCGTTTCAACTTCAAGGGTGGCGACCAGCAGAAGTTCGTCAAGGATCTGTCCGGCGGTGAGCGCGGTCGCTTGCACCTGGCCCTGACCCTGAAGGAGGGCGGCAACGTCCTGCTGCTCGACGAACCGTCCAACGACCTCGACGTCGAAACCCTGCGTTCCCTGGAAGAAGCCTTGCTCGACTTCCCGGGCGCCGCCATTGTGATCTCCCACGACCGGTGGTTCCTTGACCGCGTCGCGACCCACATCCTGGCGTACGAAGACGATTCGCAGGCCGTGTTCTTCGAAGGCAACTACACCGAGTACGAAGCCGATCGCAAGAAGCGCCTGGGCGAAGCGGCTGCCCAGCCACACCGGGTACGTCACAAGAAGCTGGCCTGATATCAGGTCGGTTGCATGAAAGCGGAGCCTTCGGGCTCCGTTTTTTTTTGCGTTTTTCAGTTGCACCGCGGTGCGGCCTTCGCGAGCAAGCTTCGCTCCTACGGTCGATCGCATGCCCCTCGTAGGAGCGAGGCTTGCCCGCGAAGGCGGTTTACCTGATGGTGCAAAACCTGAATTGCTAATCCCCGTTATGGTGCGTATGCCTCGCGATCAGGGCGTAAATTTATACAATCCGCACCATTTAATTTCATTAATGCGACATTTTGCGCTGTTCCAGTGCACGAATCGTTTGTTACAGTCCGGCGCAATCTCCTCCAACGACAATCATTTGCCGAGACTTTTTTCCATGATCGAATCCGTCGAATCCTTCCTGGCCCGCCTGAAAAGGCGCGATCCGGATCAACCCGAATTTCATCAGGCCGTCGAAGAAGTCTTGCGCAGTCTGTGGCCATTTCTCGAAGCCAATCCGCATTATCTGGCGTCAGGAATTCTGGAGCGTATCTGTGAGCCGGAGCGCGCGGTGGTGTTCCGTGTGTCGTGGGTCGACGATCACGGCAAGGTGCAGGTCAATCGCGGCTTTCGCATCCAGATGAACAGCGCCATTGGTCCCTACAAGGGTGGGTTGCGTTTCCATCCTTCGGTGAACTTGGGCGTACTGAAGTTTCTCGCTTTCGAACAGACCTTCAAGAACTCGCTCACGTCCCTGCCCATGGGGGGCGGCAAGGGTGGTTCGGACTTCGATCCCAAGGGCAAGAGCGACGCCGAGGTCATGCGCTTCTGCCAGGCGTTCATGAGCGAGCTGTACCGCCATATCGGTGCCGATGTCGATGTGCCCGCCGGGGACATTGGCGTTGGTGCTCGCGAAATCGGCTTCCTGTTTGGCCAGTACAAGCGCCTGAGCAACCAGTTCACCAGTGTGTTGACCGGCAAAGGACCGAGTTACGGCGGCAGCCTGATTCGCCCGGAAGCTACCGGTTTCGGTTGTGTCTATTTCGCCGAGGAAATGCTCAAGCGTCGGGACCTGACGGTTGAAGGCAAGCGAGTGGCCATCTCCGGCTCCGGTAACGTCGCGCAGTATGCGGCACGCAAAGTGATGGACCTGGGCGGCAAAGTGATTTCGCTGTCGGACTCCGAGGGCACGCTGTACTGCGAAAGCGGTTTGACCGAAGTGCAATGGCAAGCCTTGATGGAGCTCAAAAACGTCCAGCGCGGGCGTATCAGCGAGTTGGCTGGCCGCTTTGGGCTGGAGTTCCTCGCCGGCCAGCGTCCGTGGGGTTTGAGTTGCGACATTGCGTTACCGTGCGCCACACAAAACGAATTGGATGCCGATGCCGCCCGTGCCTTGCTTCGCAACGGATGCGTTTGCGTTGCCGAAGGCGCCAACATGCCGACCACGCTTGAGGCGGTGGACCTGTTTATCGAGGCAGGGATTCTGTTCGCGCCTGGCAAGGCCTCAAACGCCGGCGGGGTTGCCGTGAGCGGGTTGGAAATGTCGCAAAACGCCATGCGCCTGCTGTGGAGCGGTGGTGAAGTGGACAGCAAGCTGCACGCAATCATGCAGTCCATTCACCACGCCTGCGTGCATTACGGCGAAGAGAATGGTCGGGTCAACTACGTCAAGGGGGCGAACATCGCCGGCTTCGTCAAGGTTGCCGATGCCATGCTCGCCCAGGGCGTGGTTTAAGCCGGTTCGATACGGATGACCTCGATCAATTGATCGCCGGCCGGACGTTGCCACAGCACTTCGTCACCCAGTTGTGCCCCGAGCAACGCCCGGCCCAGAGGTGAACTCCAGTTGATCAAGCCTTTGGCGGCAACGGCCTGGTCTTCACCGACCAATTGCACGCGACGCTCGGTGCCGTGTTCATCGGCATAGGTGACCCAGCTGCCAATCTGTACCTTTCTGGTTGACGTTGCCGGTGGCACGAGCTGGGCACTTTGCAGGCGTTGATGGTAGTAACGTAAATCGCGTTCAAGGTTGACCAGCAGCTGTTTGTCAGCCTGATCACCGAGTGCCGCTTGTTCGTTATGCAGGCTTTGTAACTCGTCCACCTTGTTTTCCAGCAGGTTCAGCCCTTCACGGGTGACGTAATTGGGCTGTGCACTGACGTGCCGCTCGACCGGCTGATCGGTCTGCGCGGCGGCATTATCTTCATTGACGAAAGCGCGGCTCACGGTTTTCTCCCGATAGAAGTTGGCCAATGGTTGCAGGCTTTCAAATTCGGTGAATGTCTGTGAGCGACCTGTTCGAACGACAGTTTCGGGTTTGCTGCTGCCATACCTGTTCGCAGCGCGTCCCAATGGCTATTGCGATAGCCCTCGCTTTTGCCCATTACCTGATTTTTCTGAGGCCCTACAGGGAAAGTCTAGGAGCGTATTGACCGGGCGTTTGTGCAATGGCGGTGAAAAATCCATCAGTAGTGATACCACTTCACCTCAAGCATCACTTCGTTCTCGGGGGTGGCCAGGTGGCTGAATTCACGCTGGGCAGTCAGGCGCAAGCCCAGGTTGCGCGACAACTCCCACTGTTGATTCAGGCTCAAGCTGCGGCGTACTTCGCCATTGGTGAAAAAATCTCCCCGGGTTTCCAGGCTGAGGTTGCCCAGCGGGTTTTTCCACAGCAGGCCTGTGTTGAAGCCTGCTGCCGGGGCGATGAACCCGGCGAAGTCGTTGTTGTGTTCCACACGCACGGTGCCCAGGGCAAAGCCCAGCAGATCGTCGGCCAGTTGCCAGGTCCCGCCGCCACCGCCATTGACGTGGCTGACCAGGACTTCATCGTCATGTTTGCCCGGCACCCGCTCCAGGCCACCGGTGACTTGCCAGGAAAGGGGCTGCAGCAATTCGTTGCGCGGCGTCAGGGAGCGAATGGTCGCCAGGTCCAGTTGTTGCACCTGCCAGTCATTGCCTTCGTATTGGCGCAGCTTCAATTGCAGGATTTCGATTTGCGCACCCAGGGGGAAGCTCTCGGCGTTGTCGTTGAGATCGTGATAGGCCATGCGCAGCCCATACTCACCGAACGCCCGGTCACCACGGGTACCGAGGCCGGCCTGCCAGGTGCGTGATTCATGGCCGTCTTCGGGGAGGCCGGGTTGCGGGATATCCAGTTCCGGCGCAGGGTTCTGGTTGATCGCCCGCAGCAGCTCGAAGCTGCGCTGCGCGCGCTGCGGGTCACGCTCCTGACCGTTGGCGCGATAGCGCTCCAGGCGGTACGCGGCATCGATGATCAGCGCCTGGCGTTCGCGTGGCTGTGCCTTGAATTGCGGCGCCTGCAGTTGTGCCTGGTCGGCACTGACTTTCAGCACCCACTGTTGTTCCTCTTCGGTCAATGGCTCGGCACGGCTGAGCAATTCACGCTCGCGAGACGGGCGATATTGAATGGACTCCACCAGGCCTGCGTCCTTCACGGCCTTGACGGTGTCGGTTGGAATGGCGGTCAGTGGAAACTGTTCGGTCAGGCGCAGGTTGGGCCGGGCGACTTGCAGCAGCTCCAGCAGGCGATAGGAGCAGTTCTCGTCGAAGAAAAAATAGTCGAACTTGATCTGCTTCAGCTCCCAGACGTGCTCGACCATGCGCGCGGTTTCCTGTGGGGTCAGGTTCAGGCGGTACTCCCACAGGTCGCGGTTTTCCAGGCTACGGTATTCCGAGAGTTTTTCCTGGTAGGGCACCAGCGCGAACAAGCCCGGGTAGCCCCCCATCAAGCCTTTCCAGGCGTAGAGAATGCTGTTGTCCGAGCCTTCGATGTAGGCGCCGAAGTTGATTGCATAGCTGAGCAGCGATGTCTTGTCGCTTTGTGCACCCGCCTGATCGATGCGCAGAAGGGTATGACCGAACATCGACGACGGACTGTTCAGGTAGGCCGCCGGGAAAATCATCACGGCGCTGTGGGGCGAGACGTCCTTGAACCATTGCTTGAATTCGTTGCAATCAGGCGCCGGCAGATCACTCAGGTTCAGCTGTTCTTTCAACCAGCGGGTACGTGCCGGGTAGACGCATTGTGCGTGCTGTTCACCGGCACTGGCCGGGGCGTACAGCGCCTGCACCGTGGCCGCCAGTTCGCGGTCCGGGTGTTGGTTGCCGTCGCTGGCGAGGAAAAACTTCCTGTCACTGACATAGCTGCGCCAGCCACCGAGTTTGGCGGTTTCGTAATGACCGAGGGAGATCCAGAAAGGATCGTTGGCCAGTTGCTGCAAACGTTGAGGATCGATAGACGGCGCGGCGGACAGCGGGGCGCAGATACAGAGCGCCAGCCAGGCAAGGCGTTTGAGCATAGATGGCAACTTGAGTCGAAAAGACAAAGACCCCAGACAGGTCTGGTCAAAAAAACAAAACCCGCCTCCCGTAAGAAGCGGGGGTGCGTTCGAGCTTAAGCCTGAGTGGCGTACTTGGCCAGACGAGGGTCATTCTTCAGTACGGCCAGGGTGTTGTTATGCACATCTTCGGCGGTGACATCAGCCTTGCTGAAAATCTGCTGGAAGTGCTCGTGAGTGACGGCGGCGAAGTGTGCGCGATCTTCCGGTGCCACGCCCAATACAACGGCATAGGTGGTGAGCGCCTCGCCCTGACCTTTGGCCATGTCTTCGGACAGCTCGTTCATCATGCCATTCATGGCAAACCAGGATTTGCCGCCATAGGTGAGGGCCGCGTTGGTTGCGCAACCGTTGGTGCCGGAGGTCATGCCGAAGGTGGCGTTGCCGGACGTGCCGTTGGTGGTGGATGCCATGAAGTGAGCCGGAGTACCACGCTGACCTTCGAACAGCATGTTGCCCCAGCCGCAATCCGGGCCGCCTGGCGCCTGGGCCATTGCGTTGATGGATACAGCGGTGAAGAGAGTACCGAGAAGAATCCGTTTCATAGCTTTGTTCTCTTGTGTGCGTACCAAAAGGAGTTGGCCCGTTCCGGCGCCAGTCAGGCCGGAGCTTGGTCCAGCTGAGCATTTTGGAGTTTAGGCACGATCGGGCGACTCCGTGTTTTTTTGCAAAACATTCGTTGAAAACAGTGATTTGCCATCACATCGAAGCAGAGTTTCCATTTGTCTATGCTTTGGCCTGAGGCGCTCCTTGCCAGTCAGGTACGGGCAGCGCCAGAATGCCGTTATCTGCCCCGCCTGATGTAAGGAAGCCCGATGCCTGATCCTGTTGCTGCCAGCTTGCGTCTTGCGCCTGAAGCGCTGACCCGTCCGTTTTCCGCTGAACAGTTCAGCTTCTCTACCACCAATGATCTGGAGCCTTTTCGCGGTGTGCTTGGCCAGGAACGTGCGGTCGAAGCCTTGCAGTTCGGGGTGGCCATGCCGCGCCCCGGTTACAACGTGTTTGTCATGGGCGAGCCCGGCACTGGCCGGTTCTCCTTCGTCAAACGTTACCTGAAGGCTGAAGGCAAGCGCCTGCAGACGCCGGCCGACTGGGTCTACGTCAATAATTTCGATGAGCCGCGCGAGCCACGCGCGCTGGAGTTGCCATCGGGCACCGCCACAGCGTTCATCGGTGACATCAACGGTTTGATCGACAACCTGCTGGCAACCTTTCCGGCGGTCTTCGAACACCCGTCCTACCAGCAAAAGAAAAGCGCCATCGATCGAGCGTTCAATCAGCGTTACGACCGCGCCCTGGACGTGATCGAACGCCTGGCACTGGAGAAGGACGTCGCGCTCTACCGCGACAGCAGCAACATCGCATTCACCCCAATGAGTGAAGGCAAGGCGCTGGACGAGGCGGAGTTCGCCCAGTTGCCGGAAGCCGAGCGCGAGCGTTTCCATGACGATATCTCGGCCCTCGAAGAGCGCCTGAACGAAGAGTTGGCGAGCCTGCCGCAATGGAAACGCGAGTCGAGCAATCAACTGCGCCATCTCAACGAAGAAACCATCACCCTGGCGTTGCAGCCATTACTTGCGCCGCTGTCGGAAAAGTACGCGGAAAACGCAGGTGTCTGTGCCTACCTGCAGGCCATGCAGGTGTATCTGCTCAAAACCGTAGTCGAGCAATTGGTGGATGACAGCAAGACCGACGCCGTCGCCCGCAAATTGCTGGAAGAACAATACGCGCCAAGCCTGGTGGTCGGGCATTCGGCCAGCGGCGGCGCCCCCGTGGTGTTCGAACCGCACCCGACGTACGAAAACCTGTTCGGGCGCATCGAATACAGCACCGATCAGGGGGCGCTGTACACCACCTATCGACAGTTGCGGCCGGGTGCCCTGCACCGGGCCAACGGCGGCTTCCTGATTCTTGAAGCTGAAAAAATGCTCGGCGAACCGTTCGTGTGGGACGCGCTCAAGCGAGCCCTGCAATCGCGCAAGCTGAAAATGGAATCGCCGCTCGGCGAGTTGGGGCGTCTGGCCACTGTGACCCTGACGCCGCAACACATCCCGTTGCAGGTCAAAGTGGTCATCATCGGCGCCCGCCAACTCTATTACACCCTGCAGGACCTCGATCCGGACTTCCAGGAGATGTTCCGTGTCCTGGTGGACTTCGACGAAGACATCCCGATGGTCGACGAGAGCCTGGAGCAATTCGCCCAGTTGCTCAAGACCCGGACCTCCGAAGAAGGCATGGCGCCCTTGACGGCCGATGCGGTGGCGCGCCTGGCGACCTACAGCGCGCGTCTGGCCGAGCATCAGGGGCGTTTGTCGGCGCGGATCGGCGACCTGTTCCAACTGGTCAGCGAGGCGGACTTCATTCGCCACCTGGCGTCCGACGAAATGACCGACGCCGGGCACATCGAACGTGCGCTCAAGGCCAAGGCCACTCGCACCGGGCGCGTGTCGGCGCGAATTCTCGATGACATGCTGGCGGGGATCATCCTGATCGATACCGATGGCGCGGCGGTTGGCAAGTGCAACGGACTGACGGTGCTGGAAGTCGGCGATTCGGCCTTCGGTATACCGGCGCGCATTTCCGCCACGGTCTATCCGGGGGGCAGCGGCATCGTCGACATCGAGCGCGAAGTCAACCTGGGGCAACCGATCCACTCCAAGGGGGTGATGATCCTGACCGGGTATCTGGGCAGCCGTTACGCCCAGGAGTTCCCTCTGGCGATTTCCGCCAGCATCGCCCTGGAACAGTCCTACGGTTACGTGGATGGCGACAGTGCGTCCCTGGGCGAGGCGTGCACCCTGATTTCGGCGCTGTCGAAGACCCCGCTCAAGCAATGCTTTGCCATCACCGGTTCCATCAACCAGTTCGGTGAAGTACAGGCGGTAGGCGGGGTCAACGAGAAGATCGAAGGTTTCTTCCGTCTCTGCGAGGCCCGTGGGCTGACCGGTGAACAGGGGGCGATCATTCCGCACGCCAACGTGGCCACCTTGATGCTCGATGAGAAGGTGCTTGCTGCGGTGCGTGCGGGGCAATTCCACGTCTATGCGGTACGCCAGGCCGATGAGGCGCTGAGCCTGCTGGTGGGTGAGCCGGCTGGCGCACCGGACGAGAATGGCGAGTTCCCGGAAGGCAGCGTCAACGCGCGGGTGGTGGAGCGTTTGCGGGTCATCGCCGAAATGATCAGCGAGGAAGATCTCAAGGAAGCCGAGAAGGAGATGGCGGTCGAGGCGCTGGCAGAGGCCAAGCCAGCCTGACCCGACACCTTCAATTGTGGGAGCAGGCTTGCTCCCACAATTGTTTCAATTTGGGTGAAAAGTGCCATCACTCTGACGCCAAACTTCACACAATGACCATTCGGCGCCTTTAGGTTCTGACTGACGTGCTGGTCAGACTTTTCTTCTATTCTCTGGTCAAGGAGATGGACAGTCATCACTGGATCGAAACAGCTTCCCTGGGGAGGCTGAATACAGGATCTACCGAGGGTCGCCGCCATGTCGCGCAACCTCTGCCTCACACGTCAATGCCTGGGTCTAGTGACCCGAATCGAATGCGCCATCAAGCCGTTGGCAGGAGATACGGGAATGTGGACCTTGCTCTTCGCCGCCGGTATGGCCGGCGAACAGCCTTCCGCCATCAAGGCCCAAGGTCCTTTCCATGGCCCGTTCGTGGCTGAATCCATCCTCGATACCATCGTTGAAAGCCTGACCTTGCACGGCTACGAACTGGCCGATGATCCGCAAATCTGGTGTCTGCACCTGCAAGCCCAGTTGCGGGAAATCAACGGTGGCCGCAGCCGCAGTGTCGGTGGCTTCGAGTTTCATCCGGAACATTGAAGCTGCTATGGGGCCAGCCTGGAAGTGTCGGCCTTGTCGAGTTTGACCTCGTAACCATATTGCACGGTGGCGAGGTCGGTTCTCTGATAGGTCTCCAGGCGCGTGGGTTGTCCATAGAAGTAATGCACGGCAAACAGTGACGGGCCTTCCAGGGTCGCGTCATGGTTGACCGCAAGAATTTCCTTGAGGTAATTGCCGCTGTCGTCCTTGGCAAAAAAACGCCAGTCCTGTTCGGGAAACACTTTCAGGTCCACCACCAGCGCATTGCCCTTGAGCTCCAGGCCCTTGGGCAGTTGGCGGGTGTCGAGGGTCTGTTTGTCCACCGTGGCCAAAAACAGTGGCATCGAGCCCACCACGTATCCCGGTGTTTGCGGAAACAGGTTCAAATCGTAGGTGATAACGCCGCGAAGGGGATCGACCTCATACGCCTCCGCGGGCAGTTCGATCGGCTCGTCGCGCTTGCCGTTGCTGTCGGCGGTGAAGAAGCTGACCGGGGTTTCGCCGGGATTGAACGAGGTGCCAAGCAGTTCATCATTGAAGGTTCGCAGGTGGTTGAACTCGATGCGCGCGGCACTTGGGTCATCCACCGACTGGCTGATGCTGATGCCATTTTTCAGTTGGTCCTCGGTCAGTGTCGCGCCTTTGAGCCAGGCCGGCGTCTGGTCGTCATAGACCACCACCGGCAAGTTCAGGGGCTGGATGGTTTTCTGCGTGGTATGGCGGTCGAAGCGCCGGACTGGCAGGTTCAGATCCTTGCGGGTCACTGTGACGGCCGAGAAATCCAGCAGGCTGACTTCCAGGGCGTCGATCGGGCCGTTGAAATACACCTTCGAGTAATGGCGAGTCTGTTGTTTCTCGAACGTGCGCTGTTCCTGATCGATTTGCTGTTCGAACGCCGCGCTCCAGGTTTTCTGCTGCTGCATTTTCGCCAGTTGCTGCTGGTAAAAGGCTATTTGGGCGGCGGTTTCGTTGATCGAGCCGGAGCGTGAGAGATACTGGCCGGTGGTGTCCCTGGCCTGGACGATCAGCGGGTTCAACGGCGTTTCGCCGACCTCCGGGGCTTGCGGCGCGCTGTTACTGAATTCGACTTCCGCGTAGTTGTTGCCCAGCTTCAGCAGGGTAACGCTGAAGTTATCGTTGGTACGGGTCTGGCCGACATCCTTTTTCGTCAGGTCGAAACTGTATAGCCTGCGCGGCGCAATGACTTGTAGCGTGCCTTGCAGGCTGACCGGTTGGGGCTGGTTCTTGATGTCGACATCGAGGCCTTCGATGAACGGGTAGGTCACGGTCAGGTCATCGGGGTTGGTCAGGTTGGAACTGGACGGGCTCAGTTGAATGCCGGGGTCGGTTTCCGACCATTCCGGCTGGAAGGCGATGACGCGTTTGTTGCTCAGGGTGACTGACTGCCATTCCAGGCCGTGAGGGAAAAGAAAGGAGGCCGGAATGCTGAAGTTGAAAGGAAACACCGGTTGCAGATCGGTGAGATAGTCGGAGCTGGAGTCCTTGTACAGAACGAACAGGCCGTTGATGTAGGTGTCCACCAGTGCCTGCGGCGTGGGGTAGTGCTTGAGGGCGGCGAGGGCGTCTTCTCCGTATTCGGTCACCAGCGGTTTGCTGTCGAGCTTCAGTTGCGCCCGTTCGAGCAGCAGCAACGATCCGCCGAGCTCGGCAACGGCATCTTTGAGTTTGGGGTCCGCGATGGCATCCAGCGATTTTTCGAACTGTGCGGTTCTTTCCTCGAGGCTGGGCTGGCGTTTGTCGTCACCGGGCGAGCAGGCACTCATCAGCAGGGCCAGGCAGATTCCAGCGCTGGTCAAAGGCAAACGCACATCCACCTCCAGTCTTCCTGTCCGATTTCACAGAGCGGCCGATGATTTGGACACTAGCAGAAAAACTTTGAAATACATGTGCAGGTGGCGGGTTTCCGGGCGGCTTTCTGGCTGCTTCTGGGTATCGACAGGTGGCTGATATACTCGCCGCGATTTCCAATTCACGTGTGAGATTCAATGGAACGCTTTGTTGAAAATGCAATGTACGCCTCGCGCTGGCTTCTGGCGCCGATTTACTTCGGTCTGTCCCTTGGGTTGCTGGCGCTGGCGCTGAAATTCTTCCAGGAAGTTTTCCACGTTATCCCCAACGTCTTTTCGATGGCCGAATCGGACCTGATTCTGGTGCTGTTGTCCTTGATCGACATGGCGCTGGTGGGCGGCTTGCTGGTGATGGTGATGATTTCCGGATACGAAAACTTCGTTTCGCAACTGGACATCGATGACACCAAGGAAAAGCTCAACTGGCTGGGCACCATGGACTCTTCTTCCCTGAAGATGAAGGTCGCGGCGTCCATCGTGGCGATCTCTTCCATCCACCTGCTGCGGATCTTCATGGACGCCAAAAACGTCGATCCCGAACATTTGATGTGGTACGTGATCATTCACATGACGTTCGTGGTTTCGGCCTTTGCCATGGGTTATCTGGACAAAGTGACCAAGCACTGAGTACTGCTCATGATTGCCCCACCGCCCGTCTGGTTGCAAAACAGACGGGCGGTGTCGTTTTTGGCTTGTGCTTTGATGCGCCGAGGCATATCCCTGTAGTGGTAATCACTCGCCACTGCGTGAGGTGTGCTCATGAACCTGCAAGAGTTGAATGCTTATGCCGTCGCCGGGAAGGTCGATGAGCTGAACCTGATCTCGCTGGAAGGCGGAATCTACCTGCTGGAGGCCCGGATGCATGGCGCCGCCTATCCCTTGAGCGATACGCATGGCCACATGATGCACCTGCGTTCGGTGGAGCATGCCCGTGATGTATTGCGCTCCTTTCCAAAATTGAACTTCAACCTGGTGCATACGCTGGTACATGACGAAATGTGCGGGTTGGGTGGCCTGGAGGAGAGTCTGAAGGTGCCGATCGACCTCCGTACTCCGCCGCAGCGCTGACGGTCCTGATCAATGCAATGACAACTGTGCTAGTCTGCTGGCCCTTTTGGTTCCGGACGCTTCGGGGCGCGCTGTGCACGCACGGCAAGTTCCCGGGCCGTCCGCACAGCGGAGCAGTGTCATGTCCGAAGTAAATCTGTCCACCGATGAAACCCGCGTCAGCTACGGCATTGGCCGCCAGCTGGGCGACCAACTGCGCGACAACCCGCCACCAGGCGTTAGCCTCGAAGCAATCCTGGCCGGCCTGACCGACGCCTTCGCCGGCCAGCCAAGCCGTGTGGGTCAAGAAGAAATGTCCGCCAGCTTCAAGGTCATTCGCGAAATCATGCAGGCTGAAGCGGCGGCCAAGGCTGAAGCGGCTGCGGGTGCAGGCCTGGCTTTCCTGGCTGAAAACGCCAAGCGCGAAGGCATTACTACCCTGGCTTCCGGCCTGCAGTTCGAAGTACTGACTGCCGGTGAAGGCGCCAAGCCAACCCGCGAAGACACCGTGCGTACTCACTACCACGGCACCCTGATCGACGGCACCGTATTCGACAGCTCCTACGAGCGCGGTCAGCCGGCGGAATTCCCGGTCGGCGGCGTGATCGCAGGCTGGACCGAAGCCCTGCAACTGATGAATGCCGGCAGCAAATGGCGTCTGTACGTGCCGAGCGAACTGGCTTACGGCGCTCAAGGCGTTGGCAGCATTCCGCCGCACAGCGTTCTGGTGTTCGACGTCGAACTGCTCGACGTTCTGTAAGACCCGCTGGTTACCTGTAGGAGCGAGCACGCTCGCGATGGACGTCAACGATAACGCAGGCATTCTGAATGAATGCGTTATCCTTGAATTCTTCGCGAGCTTGCTCGCTCCTACAGGCGTGTTTTGCGGGGTGTCTCATGGGTGGAACTTGCCGTTGATATCCACCGACGGGCGCAACGCCCGGGCATAGCAGAACAGGAAAAGATTGCGCACCATCTCCTTGAGCACCAGCGGCTCACTGGAATTCAAACCATTGAGGTCCAGATCGCCTTGGTCCTGCAGCTCGCTCAAGGCTTCTTCTTCAAGCACCGCACAGACTTCCCCGGTTTCCCGATGCAGGATTCTCAGATAAGGGTGTGGGCGGTCCAGCCAGGCATCGATCAAATACGTCATGTCTCATCTCCATTGAATGGGTTTGATGAGAATAATTCTTATTCGTCAAATAGCAAGCACCTAATGGCCCGATGGTGGTTTTTCCGGGTAGGGCTTGCGCAAGGTCAATAGTGCTGTTGTTTGGCTCTCGCGTGGCGGGAGAGGGGCGCCATCCCACGCCTGGTGCGCGGGATGGGATACAGCGAAGTCAGACTTTTCTGACGAACTCGGATTTGAGCTTCATCGGGCCGATGCCATCGATCTTGCAGTCGATGTCGTGATCGCCATCGCACAGTCGGATGTTCTTGACCTTGGTGCCGACCTTGACCACCAGCGACGTGCCTTTGACCTTGAGGTCCTTGATCACGGTGATGGTGTCACCGTCCTGCAGAACATTGCCGACCGAATCCTTTTTCACCGCGTCATCGGACACGCTTTCGGCGTCACCGCTGGCGGACCATTCGTGGGCACACTCCGGGCAGACCAGCTGGGCGCCATCTTCATAGGTGTATTCGGAATTGCATTTCGGGCAGGGTGGCAACGTGCTCACTAAGGCTCCTTGGATTCAGGATCGCTAAAAAGCGCACATTGTATAGGGTTTTAGGCGGGGAGGGGGGAACCTGTAGGAGCGAGCACGCTCGCGATGAGGTCTGGGACGCCGCGTGCATACTGAATGCCTGCGTTATCGTTATCGTCCATCGCGAGCGTGCTCGCTCCTACAGGGGGTCGCTTAGTGCGTGCGGGCGACTGCGAACTCGCTCAATTCGACCAGTGCATCGCGGTATTCGCTGGCCGGCAGCGCGTCGAGGCATTTGATCGCACGGGCCACGTAGTCGCGGGCCAATTGGGCGGTGTATTCCAGCGAGCCCGAGGCTTCCACGGCTGCACGGATGCTTTCCAGGTCTTCGATGCCGCCTTTCTGGATCGCCTTGCGCACCAGCGCGGCCTGTTCGGGGGTGCCTTCACGCATGGTGTAGATCAACGGCAGCGTCGGCTTGCCTTCGGCCAGATCGTCACCGACGTTCTTGCCCAGGGTGTCGGCGTCGCCTTTGTAATCCAGCAGGTCGTCCACCAATTGGAAAGCCACGCCCAGATGATCGCCGAAGGTGCGCAGCGCTTCGCTCTGCTCGGGCGTTGCACCGGCCAGGGCCGCCGCACTGTGGGTCGAGGCTTCGAAGAGCATCGCGGTCTTGCCGCGGATGACTTCCATGTAGGTTTCTTCGGTGGTGCTGGCGTCACGGACCTTGGACAGCTGCAGCACTTCGCCTTCGGCGATGATGCGCGTGGCCTGCGAAAGGATCTTCATGACCGGCATCGAGCCCAGTTCGACCATCATTTCGAACGAGCGCGAATACAGGAAGTCGCCCACCAGCACGCTTGGGGCATTGCCCCACATGGCATTGGCGGTAGAGCGGCCACGGCGCATGCCGGACATGTCGACCACGTCGTCATGCAGCAGGGTCGCGGTGTGCAGGAATTCGATGGTCGCAGCCAGCAGGCGCAGGTCATCGCCTTCGCGACCCAGGGCCTTGCCGGACAGTAGTACTAACAAAGGACGAAGACGTTTGCCGCCGGCCGAGGTGATGTAGTCGCCGATTTTGGAGACCAGCGGCACTCGGGAAGTCAGCTGCTTCTTGATGATGTCGTCGACAGCGGTAAAATCGTCCGCGACCGCGCGGTAGAAAGCTTGGGGTTGCATCAGCGACAGTCGCTCCAGAGGGGTTGCGCGGGCATGCTAGGACCCACGTCTGCAGGTGTCAAGGCGCGATGGACGGCCCCTTGCAAGGCGCTCGTGGCTTGCGTACAATCGCGCACCCTGAACTTCCTGGGCAGCACCTGCCTTACGCAATTGCAAGCGGACCTTCCAGTCCCATGCAGCCATGCCAGCCAATACCTCTTCCTATAAAGAGCTGGGTGAGCAGGATTATCGGAGAAATACCATGTCTTATGCAGTAATCGTTACTGGCGGCAAGCAGTACAAAGTCGCCCCGGGTGAATACCTGAAGATCGAAAAACTGGAAGTCGCTACCGGCGAATCCGTTACCTTTGATCGCGTTCTGTTGGTTGCCAATGGCGACGACGTGAATATCGGTGCTCCAGTTGTTGCTGGCGCTACCGTTGTGGCTGAAGTGATCTCCCAAGGTCGTCACGACAAAGTCCGCATCATCAAGTTCCGCCGCCGTAAGCATCACATGAAGCGTATGGGCCACCGCCAGTGGTACACCGTGA